>NZ_AZQX01000025.1:0-15866 GCF_000568385.1 Halomonas sp. BC04 | reverse complement strand
GATGGCGGTCTTGCCGAGTTCCTGCTCGGGGCGCGGTTCGGCGGGGATGTCGCTGTCGTCGCTGCCGGCACTGGCGGCGACCTGGGCGCCGACCGGCATGGCCTTGCGCTTGCCCTTCAGCAGGGTATAGAGCTTTTCGGCAATGGGCAGCGCGATGAACAGCGTCAGGTACAGCCCGGTGGCGTAGGTCATGAGGTTGCTGGCGCCGGCGAAGGCGAGCAGTTCGTCTCGCATCTCGGGAAGCGTGCCGGCAATGGCAGCCGAGCAGGCGGCGACCATGCTGCCGCTACCCACACCGCAGGCCATGGCCAGGGCGCGCGGGTCGAGGATGTCGAGGGAGGCCAGGTAGCCTGCCATCAGGGCGAACCACAGGGTGCCGAACATGGTGCCGACGACATAGGTACCCATGACCCCGATGCCTTCGGGTCCCTTGAGGCCGTACTTGTCGGAGATCACTGCGATATTTGGTTCGCGGGCGATGGAGTAGGTGGCACCGATGGCTTCACGCCCCATCTTGAAGACCAGTACCGCCACCGGCAGGGCGATCAGCATGGTGCCGAGGTTGCCGAGTTCCTGCAGGATCAGCGCGGGTCCGGCATCGATGAGGTCCTCGATGGCGGGGCCGATGGTGGAACCGAAGCGCGCGATGAAGGGCATGATCGAGAGCAGGATGAGCGGCCCGGCGGCAACGCTGATCCTGTTGGGGAATACCTTGGCCGCGGTGCGCGTCACGTTGGGGTTGAGCAGCACCCCCAGGATGAAGGCGTAGAAGAGCGGCAGCAGCAGCAGGGAGCCGGGCCCCATGGGGATCTGCTGAATGCCGATGAATTCAGAGAATAGCGAGACCAGGATGACCAGCGCATGCAAGCGCCAGTCGAGCAGGGTGGAGAGAGGCATGGGGGATCCTTTCTTGTTGGATGTGTTTGTTGCTATGCCCGTGCAGCACACCCCTGAGTATTGTGAAGCCCCCCGCGCTAATGAAAGGCGATAGGTGTTCTTTTTTTTAGAGCGGCTGGTGTGTGAGCCGCCTGCGGTGTCCTAGATAGCTCGTAGCCTCCGCCGAGGCGCCTGACGGCGCCAGTCGCGATGGGGACTCGGGGCGCCGAACCGAGCGCTCCGACAGCTGCTTTATCTAATGTAGGAGCATCTTCAGATCACGACTGGAGGCCGAAGGCCTCCCCGGCGGTGTTGCCGGCGTTTGCGACGACCAGCTACTTTCGCTCTTAGCTCATGCTCGACTTGAACTATACCATTTGGCGGTATAGTGTAATCGAAAGGGGGCAAGATGATCGTCAGCTTTCGTGATGCCTGGCTCGAAAATTTCTTCGTCGAAGGCACTGCTCATAAGGGCATACCCAATACAATCGAGTCAGCTCTGGCAAGCAAGCTGGACATCATCGATGCCGCCGTGGATGAGAGCGATCTTCACGTGCCACCTGGCAACCGGTTCGAGCGCCTGCAAGGCAAGCTGGAAGGCAAATGCTCCATTCGCGTCAATATGCAGTACCGTCTCATATTCGAGTGGGACGGGGACAAGGCACATAACATCTACCTGGATCCGCATACCTACAGGTGACTGTGATGTTCAAGATCAATCGTAAACCTACGACTGTCGGCGAGATGCTGACTCATGAGTTCCTGGAGCCGTTCAACCTCAGCCAAACCAAGCTGGCTGAGAGAATGGGGGTTTCTCCACGCCTCGTGAATGAGCTTTGCCGGAACAAGCGGGCGGTTACAGCGGATACTGCGCTGATGCTCGCCCGCGTTTTTGGCAACTCCGCGCAATTCTGGCTGAACCTGCAGCAGAAGGCTGATCTCTGGGAAGCGATGCATGACGCCAGGCGCCTTGAGCGCATTGAAAAGGCTCAGCCTCTCGAGTTCGCCTAACTCTTGGGCGATCTCCATCATTTATACGTCAAAGTCGTCGAGATGGGAGCTGGCTTGTTGCCTTACCAGATGGGGGAAGGCCCGCTCGACGGCTTGTGTCGTTGACAGTTCCCGTAGCTCGTCACGCAGAAGGGTGGCGACTAGTTGCGCTTGCGCCGCATCTCGATGGCGTTTGATGGGTTCGCGGTCGGGTTGCTGGCTCGCATAGTGCTTGTGCAGCACGAACGCTCGTGGGTCTACCGTGGACAGCCGAAGCGGCATGCCTCGTTCATCGAAAACAACGGCTTCGAAGCGCGGTGAGGCAATCGCCCACTTCAGTGAGTCGATGCCCACCGGCTTCAGGTCTCCGGCTTCCAGGTGGTGTTCGAAGTCGTTCATTGCCATCACATCGGCGGCCTGGGTAATCAGGTCGATCATGTAGCCCTGGGCATTGGCGGCACGAAACTCGTAAGGCGTATCCGTTAGCGGTTCGAACGAGTGATCGCTGGATCGTATGACCGATAACAGGGTGTCCCCCTCCAGGGCCGTTACGATCCTCAAGCCTTGCCGGGCGTCCATCAGAACGTCGATATCGGCAGTCGCCAGGTGTTCGGGTTCGATCCGTACGCCGGCGCGGGCCTCGTAGGCATATAGGGCGTTGGTGCCGATGACCCGAAAGGGGAGGCTCTTGCGTTGCAGTGCCCGGATTACCCTGGCGCCGGCCACTGGGAATCGGTTCAGTCGGTTGGCCCGGATGTAGGCGGCGTGCAGCTGAAGCTGTTCCTTCAACGACTGCTCCCGAGCCTGGTACTCGGCCTTGCGCGTATCAAACGCTTCTTGAATGGCCTCGGTTTCGGTGGACCGCGGGCCTAGCGAGTGGTTCTTGCCGCCGGTATAGGCTCGATAGAGGTACTCCCGCCCATGGATACGCTTCCAGTGCATCGAGCCCTTGACCTGTCGCGCCTGGCCGCGATGCTGCTCCAGCGCCTCGAAAAGCTGGATGGCATTGACGGCAACGCGAATTTGTTCGGGTTGTAGGCGCTGATACGACATGGAGGCCCTCTACAAGTGGGGGTTAACTAATATCTTATCGATTATGATCGAAAATTAGTTAAAGTCCAGTTGGCCGGCATCGACGGCGCCACACCGTTGTAGAAGCATCCTCAGATCACGACTGGAGGCCGAAGGACTCCCGGCGTTTTTGCGGGTTTCTGCGACGCCACCGACGTTGTAGCCTCCGCCGGGCGCCTGGCGACGCAGAGTCGGAGCGCCGAACCGAGCGCTCCTGTCGCTGCTTTGTGCTGGCAGCCTGTTGCCAAGCGGTGGGATCATCAGTTTCCTTCACCCACATTTTCCGCTCTGTCCTTGGCGTCAATCTTGTCGATGATCACTTCGGGATGGTGATGCTTGATCACCGTCTTGAACGTTTCCTCCTGCTCCTCGGGTACATCGATGATCAGCAGCATCGCTCCTCGCTTGATCGCTTTGTCGTACTTGCTGACTTTGACGTCACGGACGGATACGCCGACCATCGTGCTGGTCCAGACGCCGAACAGGGCGCCAAACACCACCATGGCGAGGGTGATCCAGACAATATTCGTGCCGTGGATGATGAAGTGGGCGACCAGGCCAAGCACGAAGCCCAGCACGGCGCCGGCAATGGCGCCACGTTTCCAGGCATTGGCGACATCGCTGGTCTGGATCAGTGTGGCAACCGGCACGCCCTCCTTTTCCAGGGGCCTCCAGTCCTTGCCCATGACATGCAGGTCCTCCTTGGTCAGGCCCATGGCATTGAGTTCATCGACGATGGTGGAGGTGGTCTCTTTGTCGGGTATCAGAAAGTACAGGCGCTGCATCGAAATCTCCCTCATTCCAGATGTCATTTATCCCTTTATCTTGGAAGGTGTAGCAGGCCAGGGGTGAGCTGCGCCATGTTTTTGGGCTTTCTGCTGTTGTGGGGCGATCTCCGCCGGGGAGCCTGGCGGACGGAGGTTCACTGGAGCTGTTTGCCTTGCCGATCTTTGGTGAAAAAAGCTCTACTGACTCTGGTCGTGGGCAAAATGGCGCACCATTTTGTAACATTGGCGTGATATGGCACCAGAATGGATGTGTCAGCGCCATCTTGGTGCAAATTGTCGCTATCGTAGTGAAATGTCGACATCAATGGGGCATGATGTTTTTGGTCACCCAACAGGAGATGCGTCATGCCAGAATCACAATACGTCGTCAGCCTGAGCAGTGAAGTGCTGGATCACTGGGTTTCACACGCCCTTGCCCAGCAGGCAGCCCAGGAAGCAGTGGCGGCCTTTATCCGTTAGTGGTAGCTGTCCTTAGCCATAACCGGACCACGGAGGGTCCTGCATTTCCTTTCTCCTCCTGAACCTCCCGCTGTACTCCGCTTCTATCACCTTCGCTTTACAGTTTTCACTGCTTTGCTTTTTCCCTATTGCTTATCGCGTTCCGTGTGGGTAACGGCGTGATTCGCTATTGCCGATGCTGCAACACCGCCGGGAGGCCTGCGGCCTCCAGTCGTGAGCTGAAGCTACTCCTACATTAGATAAGACAGCTGTTGGAGCGCTCGGTTCGGCGCCCCGAGTCCCCATCGCGACTGGCGGCGTCAGGCGCCTTGGCGGAGCAGCGTTGGCGGTAGCCGTCAGGGTATTCAGCGCGGCCGGGCCAGGACCTGCGTCCAGTAGGGTGAATAATCCGATCCTTCCGCTTCGACGACGGCCGCGCCCATCTCGGTGAATTCATCACGCATGATATTGGTGCAGTGGCCCGGGCTCGAGAGCCAGCCCTCGAGGACCGTGGCCACATCGGATTGACCGGCGGCGATGTTTTCTCCAACCGCCATCCAGTCATAGCCGGTCTCGCTGACCCGTTCATTGACACCGACGCCGTCGGGGTCGGCGTGGTCGAAGAATGCGTTCTCTGCCATGTCCCGAGAGTGGTTCGCGGCGGCCTCTGCTAGGCGACAGCTCCATGCCAGGGGCTCCGCCGCCTCGAATTCGTCATCGCCGCATTGACGCGCTGCGCTACGTACTTCGTTTACACGCTCCAGCATTGCCCGCTGCCGTTCGTTCGGCTCGCAGCCGCCAGCCTGAAGGGGGCCGGTGCTGACCAAGCTGCACAGGGGCAGGAGCAATATGGCCACTCGATGGGTGCTCTGCATGTTGCCTTCCTCTGGCTGCGGAATCGGTTGGCGCCTGCCCCTTGCTGGATCCGCACAGCCCCAACCACCCATAGGCTCCAGGCTGGTTGGGCAGGTTGCGTGGAGCCGGCCCAGGGAACGGCTGTCGGTGTCGTTCAGTGACGCCGGTTGTCGCCCGGCGGTTGGTTGCGCCCGGCGCGATAGCAGCTCCAGGCGTGCTGCTCCTCTGGCTGGCGGGTTTCGCGGCTCTCCATGACACCGAATAGCCAGGCTGCGGCATGCTCGATCATTCGCTTCATGCTGACCTCCATGTATTGGCTGGTGTGCGTACCCTCACCTTCTGTATGGACAGTAGAGGCGCTTGCCGTCAAGCATGGCAAGCAGGGACGTCGTCACCGACTGTTACCTACCGGTAGGGGCGCGACATATCCGTACTGAGTGAATTGGCTTACAGGTTCTGTCCGCGATCTCTTACAAGCCGACATAACATGGGTTACTGGAACTGGCGCTGTGGCATGCCATCATGGCTATACAGGGAAAAGGAGAGCCCGGCAGGGAAGAAGCGTCAGGATGACCAGGAACCAGGGAAGCTCAGGCAGGATGCCATGAGAGGGTGAAAGGATGCATGTCTACGGGCCCGGCCTTCATGGCCGGGCCCTTCTGTCTGTCATGGGCCTATGCTTCGGCCCCGGTTTGTCGATCAGCGCAGCGCATAGCCTTTATGGCTGTTCGGCGCTGTCGCTGTCTTGGCGGTAATGCCGGCGGTCTTGAGGTAGTCTCGCATGACGAGTCCGTTCGCCCATTGCTTTGCAGCCTCCCAGGCATCGGCTTCCGACGCGGTTGAACTGAGCGGAGGCATGGAGTGCAGGGACGGACCCGCCCCGTGGGTCGATTGCCATCGGGCTACGGCAAGCCATTCACAGTTGAACGGATCTCGTGTGAGAACCAGTTCAACATCGATGCCCTGCTGGGTGTAGTTTATCCGTTTCATTGTGATCGCCACTCAAGGTATCCATTCCTGTTCAGGCTAGTGGGGATCGAGGATATTGGATGTGAGCCTGGGAGGGCATTGTTGTAAGAGATTGCCGCCATTGGCGCGCAGGGCGGCGCGATCTCTCCGGGAAGAGGGCTGTTGATGGCCCTGACCGCCGTGCTTGTGAAGGCCTCATGAACAGGGTATAGGTGCTGCAGTCACAAGCAGGGTATCCAGACAGAGCATGCCACTACAGAATCTCCATCTTAACTGGCTGAGAACCTTCGAGGCGGTTGGGCGGCACCTGAGTTTCTCGAAGGCTGCGCAAGAGCTGAGCATGAGCCAGTCGGCGGTCAGCCAACAGATCAAGCTGCTCGAGCATAAGCTGGGCCGGCCGCTGTTCGAGCGGAAGACCCGTTCCATCCAGCTGACCGCGGCGGGGCGTGCCTACCACGGGGTCGTCCGCGAAGGGCTCCAGCATATGGAGCAGGGGCTCAACAGTATCTTCGATACCGCGGCCCAGGGGATGCTGGAGCTCAGCATCAACAACACCTTCGCTCAATTCTGGCTGGCGCCGAGGCTGGGGCGCTTTCATGCGCTGTATCCCCTTATCTCGATACGGCTCTTCGGCATGAACTGGGAGGCCGATGCGCCACCCAGCAGCGCCGAGCTGGAAATCCGATACGGTTCCGGCAACTGGCCGTCGTTCCAGGCTCGGCGTCTGCTTTCGCGTGGGCTGCGGCCCTACTGCGCTGGAAAGCTTGCCGACCGGTTGCGGGAAGATGGCGGGCTGCTCGACCTGCCATTGATCGATGTGCTGGGCACGCCCAATGGCTGGAACGATTGGCTGGCCCACTACCCCCAGGGCGGGGCGGGCAACGCCTCGCGCTTCCTTGTGGACAGCTACGCCATTGCCGCGGGCATGGCGGTGGAAGGTGTGGGGGTCTGCCTGCTCAATGACGAATTGGTGAATGGCTCCTGCTTGCAGTCATCCCTGGTTGCCCCGTTCGAAGAAGGTATCGAGTGCATGGCAAGCTATTACCTCATCAAACTTCATGAAAAGCCCTTGTCCGGTGCCGCCCAGGCTTTCCACGACTGGCTGCTGAAGGAGATCGGTTAGCGCCGCGTCAGCTTTTTACCCGGGTCATGTCAGGGTCGTGGAGCGCGCGCAGGCTGGCCTCGACCCCGTAACGTTGCGTGGCGACCTCGATCTCGTAGTTGCCTTCCCTGATCCATTCCGGCGTCACGCCCTCGGCGTTCTCCACATAGCCCATGGCCACGTTGCCGCCGACGTAATGGCCGTACATTCCAGAGGTGGTTCTGCCGACGATGACGCCGTTACGATAGATCGGTTCTTCGTGGTGGCTGGTCGCCTCGGGGTCCAGGAACCGGAACAGGACCATCCGCTTCCTGATCCCCTCCGCCTTTTGTCGCTGAAGCGCCTCCTTGCCGATGAAGCCGCCGGGCTTGTTGAAGGCCACAGCGAAGGAGAGCCCGGCTTCCAGCGGGGTATCCTCCTCGGTGACGTCGTGTCCGAAATGGCGGTAACCTTTCTCGATGCGCAGGGAGTTGAGGGCGTGATAACCGCAGAGCTTGAGGTCGAAGGCCTTGCCGGCTGCCACGATACGATCGAAGACATCGGGTGCGAACTCGGTGGGTATGTAGAGCTCCCAGCCCAGTTCCCCGACATAGGTGATGCGCGAGGCGCGCACGCGGGCGTAACCCAGCTCGATTTCCCGGGAGGTGCCGAAGGGAAACCCTGCGTTGCTGAGGTCCGCATCGGTGAGCTGCTGAAGCAGGTTTCGCGCCTCGGGCCCCATGACGCCGAGGACGGCCATCGAGGAGGACACGTCGGTCACGATGGCGTTCGCTTCATCGGACGTATGCCGCTGCAGCCAGTTCAGGTCGCGGGTCTGGGTCGGCGCTCCGGAGACGATGAGGAAGCTGTCGGCGGCGAGTCGCGTCACGGTCAGGTCGGCCTCGATGCCGCCACGCTCGTTGAGCCACTGGGTATAGACGATCCGCCCCGGCTCGACATCGATGTCATTGCCACAGAGGCGGTTCAGCATCGCCATGGCGTCACGTCCTTGCACCAGCAGCTTGGTGAAGGAGCTCTGGTCGAACAGGCCGACGCGTTCGCGTACGGCCCTGTGCTCCGCTGCCGACCATTCGAACCAGTTCTGCTTGCCCCAGCTGTAGCGGTATGCCGCCTTTTCGCCAGGCGGGGCGAAGAAATTGGCCCGCTCCCAGCCGGCGACCTCGCCGAAGCCGGCGTTGGCTGCCGCCAGGCGTTCATGCAGGATGCTCTTGCGCACATTGCGCGCCGTCTCGAACTGCCGGTAGGGCCAATGCATGGCGTAAAGCAGGCCGAGCCCTTCCCGTGTGCGGTCGTACAGGTATTCGGCATTTCCCTGGAAGGGCTGGTTGCGGCGTACATCCACTTCCCACAGGTCCATGGGGGCGTGTCCTTTAGCAATCCATTCGGCCAGGACCTTGCCGGCGCCCCCCGCCGACTGGATGCCGACCGAGTTGAAGCCGGCCGCAATGAAGTAGTTGCGCAACTCCGGCGCTTCACCGAGATGGTAGCGGTCATCGGGCGTGAAGCTTTCGGGACCATTGAAGACCAGCTGCAGCCCGGTGTTCGCAAGGGCGGGAACGCGACGCATGGCCGCTTCCAGGTAGGGCTCGAGATGGTCCAGGTCCGGGGGAAGCTCATCGAAGCTGAAGCTGTCCGGGATCCCCTGGTGTCCCCAGGGTATGGCATTGGGCTCGAAGGTGCCGATCAACAGCTTGCCGGCCTCGGTCTTGAAGTAGTTGCAGCCGTCGAGGTCACGCAGGGTCGGCAGTTGAGTCGCCAGGTCCGGGATTTGTTCGGTAACGACATAGTAGTGTTCGGCGGCGTGGAGCGGCACATTGACCCCGGCCTTCCGCCCGAATCCGCGGGCCCACATGCCGGCGCAATTGACCACGAACTCGGCATCGATCTCGCCAGCTTCGGTCACCACGCCGGTGGCTTTGCCGTGTGCCACCTTGATATCGACGACAGGGGTATTTTCGAAGATGCGCGCACCACCCATGCGCGCTCCCCTGGCCAGGGCCTGGGTCACGTCGACGGGGTTGACGATGCCGTCGAGCGGCAGGTGGATACCACCGACGATGTCGTCGATATCCATCAGCGGCCAGAGCGCCTTGGCTTCATCGGGAGTGACCACGTCGCAGGGAAATCCGCAGAGCTTGGCCATGGAGGCGCCACGCTTGAGTTCGGTGAAGCGCTCCTGGTGGGTCGCGATGCTCAGCGAGCCGTTGCGCACGAAGCCTGTCGCCTGGCCGGTTTCGGCGCTCAGGCGTTCGTAGAGGTCTGCGCTGTAGCTGGCCAACATGCTCATGCGTAGGTGGCACGCAAGGTGGGCACAAGGCCGGCCGCATGCCAGGTGGTGCCGCAGGTCAGCGTCTTGCGCTCCAGCAGGACGACATCGCGAATGCCCAGTTGGGTGAGGTGGTATGCGACGCTGCAGCCAATGACGCCACCCCCCACGATCACCACGCGTGCCGAACTCGGCAAGCTATTGCTCATGTCAGTTCCCCCGAACGCTTGTTGTTGGATACGAGACGTTACCTGATGCTAGGAGGGGAGGCGGCGCGGGGCGAACGATTTATCAGCTGTCGATTAATAAGTGGTGCTTATTCGTCAGCAACGAAAAACCGCCACCCGGCATGATCCGTGGTGGCGGTTTCTCTTTGTGTTTCTGGTCGGAGCGACAGGATTCGAACCTGAGACCTCTGCAACTCCATTCCTTTATTTAGCATTTATTCATATAAACGCATACTGCGTAAAATGGGGCGAAAAGGTTGGTAAATCAAAACTATATCGTGACCAACCACTTTATTAGATGTTGCTGCCTGTTGCTGACGGCTGTGTTCCAGCTGGTACCCAGAAAATCACCTTTCCCCATGCCGGTAGCCAAACGCGAGGTCTATCTTCAGGATATGACCGAGCGTCGTGAGCCACATGCAAATCAAGCTTCTAACTTCTTCATATTCTACCTCCGGTAGGAGGGCACTACCTTTCAGGCCCATACGGAATTGCCACCTACCAGAGCAACCTGAATGATCCATCGCGACCTGTCCCCCCCGACCCGCATGGCCTGCTCGTCGCTGTGATCGTGCTTCCCATGTTGCCGATAGAGGGCCCTGTTGGTTTTCTGGCTACGCTGGTCTCATTGGGAATCTATGTGGCATGCGCCATCAACGGCAATCGTTGGCGGGAGAAGAGCCTCATCGACCGTGGCTATGATCATGTGAATACCGTCTCGGCATCGAATCCCGAGGGGGCCGTTGCGCTCTACCTGAAGGGTTGGTATACAGAGGAATAGTTATGGAAAGAAGTGACACGCAGGGAGTTGGACTTGTGTTGAACATCCGCCCGGATCTAACCGAGGCGGTTTCTCCCAGCATGAGCCAGTGAACGTAGAATTGGCTGACCCACTTAGTACTGTGAGTGCCAATATAAGCCCGATTCCTAGACGGTTTGGATCCGCCAAATCCACATGATATGACGAAGAAACTGAATAAATGGGTTAAGTTCAGGGCAGATAGGCTGATTCTACTATAACCCAGCCCTCGCTACCTTTGGCAAACCTCATAGTATCGACCGCATTAATTGAAGAGCCGATTCCTGTGAGGTTGAATTCTACATCACAGGTATGGCCGGTAGTGCTATTGCTGGAGACGCATTCTATAACCTTTACGTCACGCACCGAAACGCCAGGTCCAACGATGGCAGTAATGGCCTTTTGAACGTCGCCAGCTGAAGGGTCACCGGAGCAACCACTGAGTGCCACAAAAGCGAGTGGAGATAAAAATAGAAAGCACTGCTTTTCTTTTTTCATCGCTTCGTAATTTGAAAATACGCACCGTCCCATGAGATATATCCTGTGATTGCATCTTTTTTGATGACGCTAAGCCCAGGTGCATGCCCGCCTGAACCGCATTCAACTTTCAATAATTCTACCGAAGATCCACCTATTTCAAGACTTTCTAACGGAAATCTGCTCCCTGTTAAAAAATCACCGGCAGTCACAACCTCTGTTTTATATATTGGATTGCTGCAAGCATGGTCAATTAAATTTACTGAGTTTTTACCATAGTGAATTGTACGACCTATGTAAGTAGCTGCCTCCTCATCTGTCATAGCGCTAATGTGGGGATATTTTACCTCTATTAACTCCCAGCTACCTAAATACCATTCATTTGCTTCTGCAGCCGCAGGCAACCATAAAAGCAATGACCAAATGAGGTAAGCATGCATATCGATCCCCGTTAATTTATGAATTGTTGTTCACAGTGAGTATGCTCGACCCACTTCCAAGAATAGAGTTAAGGTAACGTTCCTAAGCATCAGCTTAGAGTTGTCTAAGGAATTCTACCTCATCATAATAGCTCAAAACGGAAAGTGGTTTTTTCAATATAGAAGCATGACAGTGTTCTGACAGCCTTTATTCTTGAATCTCTGGCATGGGCTCTTAGAACACTCATAACCGTCTGGCGTGCATGTCAATATAGTGATTAACGTCGTTCACCCGAACAGACCCATGCCGGGCTCTCGTTCATCGGCCAGTGACTTGAGCCCGGCTTATTTTGAACTGCACTCGGACCTTGGTCCCAGTGCTTTCGTTGAGCCGCCGCCAGGTATCGGCGTTCTCGGCTGGGCCTGCATTACCCTCTCGTAGCAGGCCCCCGTGTGAGTGAAGCTGCCTGGACTAGCCAAGGCGTGCCATTGTGAGCTAGAGAACCGCTTCATCAACAGACTTCATTCAGTAACGTTTTAAAAATTTGCCGGAACCCACTCCCCGTTAGCATAAACCAAACTCAAACGGACTTTGTGATTGTTCGCGTATAGCTCTTCCATATAATAGGACGACGCCCAGTCAAATGGCGTATAAAGCACTTCTATTTAAAAGTCATAGTAAGATAATCCACTTATATCCTGGCTTACTTCACCAAGAGCAATGTCAGTAGATTTATAATTACCTATAGTTGTCGGGTCCCGTGTGATTGACCACCCGCTTAGTAAATAACTCAGGCCGTTTGGTTTGCCATTCCTTCATCGCTGCAATCGGTGATTGATGGTGCAGCGCCTTCTGCGGGATATGGTGATTGTACAGCCAGCAGTAGCGTTTCAACGTCTGCTCCAGGTCCTCGCCTGACGAATAGCGGCGAGTCGCCAGTACATCGCTGATGCGGCCGTTGAAGCGCTCCACCATGCCGTTCGTCTGCGGCCTTCCCGGCTTGATCAGACGATGTTCGATGCCAAGGGCCTGGCACTCCTGATCGAAGGGGTGGCGGCCGCTGGGCTTGCGCTCACCCGCCCGCGTGAAGCGATCAGTGAACGACTTGCCGTTGTCGGTCAGCACCGTCTGGATCTTAAAGGGAGCCTTTTCCTCTACCCGCTTCATGAACGCCCGCGCATCCTTCGCGGACTGGCTGCACCTGACCTCCAGATAGACCCAGCGTGTGGCACGGTCGATGGCGACGTACAGGTAGCGCTTTTGCTGCTCGTCGGGCATCTGAGGTAGGTGTTTGATATCGATGTGTACGAAGCCCGGCTCGTAGTCCTTGAAGGGCTTGTACCGGGGCTTTTCGTCATCGCCGGCGTCCTGCCGGGCCAATGCCGCCAGTGTCGGCACCTCGCGCCGCTGTAGCATGCGATGCAGGCCAGAGCGGGACAAGCGGGGGTTCAGGAACTCACGCGCCACGACGAGGAGATCATCCAGGCCGAGGCAAAGGAATTCGCGAGCCCTGATCAGCACCTCCTCCTGTTCGGGAGTGAGCGTGGCGAGCAGGTTATGGCGTGTGTGCGAACGGTCATAGACATCGTCACGGTACCGCCAGCGCCGGATGGTCCCGGTGGTGACGCGTTACTGACGGGCCAGCTCACTATCCGTGATGCTGGAGGGTGCTGCCTGGATCTCGGCACGGATCTTCGGTGTCGTCGTCGCTTGTTTATGCAGCTTGATGTCCATGAACCTGCTCCCGGATGAATTTCTGAAGAAGCTCCCTCGCTGCTAGCAGAGGATAACTTCTATAGGCGATCCGATCATCCGGGATCCTACAGCTACCTATTTGCTACCTAGAAAAAGGGGCCGGGCATGGCAGGCGACAACAAGCTGAAGCTGACAACCAAGGCGCTGGAGCGGCTTTCCAAGGAGCCCCCGGCCGATAGCGTATTCGACACTGAGCTACCTGGCTTCCACGCGCGTCACAGCAAGCGCGGCCTGACCTTCCGGCTTTTACTACCGCACCAAGACAGGCCGGCAGCGCATCCTGACCATTGGCCGCTACGGCACCCGCACCGTTGCCGAGGCGCGTGCCCAAGCGAAAGATGCGTTGAGCATCGTGGCCCAGGGTGGCGCCCCCCGCGCGGTGCTGGAGGAGGCCAAGGCCGAGGAGGAGCGCCAGCAGCATCAAACCCTTCGCGCCTACCTAGCCGGTCCGTATGCCGCCTACCAGAATCGCAAGAAAGACGGCGCCGGCAGCCTGCGGCGCATCGAGAATGACTTTCCCGAGTGGCTGGACAAGCCCATGGGCAGCCTGACACGCGCTGATGTTGAGCGTTGGCAGGCCAAACAAGAAGCCGCCGACAAGCCACGCGCCTTTGGCACCCTGAAGCGGTCCTATGATGCCCTGTGCGGCCTGCTGGCCCATGCTGCCGAGCGCAAGGTGATACCGGCCCACCCGTTGTAGGGCGTCAAGCTGCAACGGCCGGCCATGACCGAGGAGGAGATGGCCGAGCAAGCATCCCAGCGGCGCTATCTTGAGGCCGAGGAGGTCAAGGCGCTGTTTGCCGGCCTTGAGGCGTACCAAGAGGCCAAGCGCCAGCAGCGGCGTAGCAGCCGCGCCCATGGCAAGGCGTATCTGCCGGACCTGGATGGCGTGGCCTACGTGGATCACGTCGCGCCCTGGATTCTGACCATGTACTACACCGGCTTTCGGCCGGGCGATCTGTTTGGGCTGCGCTGGGATCACGTCAACCTGACTTTCCGCACCGTCCGCAAGGTGATTGAAAAGACGGCGCACCACCGCGAGGAGCCCCAAACCTTCCCGCTGTCCACTGAGGCAGTGGCCGTGCTGAAGGAGTGGCACCGGCAGCAAGGCGAGCCCACCACCGGGCTGGTATTCCCATCGCCGCGCAACGGCAAGCGTATGAGCGCGACCGCGATGCAAAAGCCATGGGCGTCTGTCCGCAAGCTGGCCGGGCTGCCCGATGACCTGTTGCTGTACAGCCTGCGGCACAACTTCGCTAGCCAACTGGTGATGGCCGGCGTTGACCTGCTGACGGTTTCCAAGCTGATGGCGCACAGCGACATTCAAACGACGATCACGTTTTACGCGCACCTGCGGCCGGACCATTCCCGCGATGCTGTCGAGGCGTTCGCCAAAGCGGTGCCCAGGGCGCCAGCCGAGGAGGGGGGCGCCAGCGACAAGGCGCCAGCGATCCGCGAAGTATCCACCAAGGTATCCACCAAATGACCGATTTGGCCGGCTAGGGCCGTACACCCGAAAGCACGGCGACTCCACCGTGCCCGCCGGCCAACCTTCCCTGGAGTAAGCGCGAGGAGTGGCGCCGATGGCTTTGGGATCAAGGCTGTATCATTTGAAAAGCTGGCTGACGTTGAATGATGCGGCAGCCCACCTATCAGCAGTGTTTTCCGAATCAGTAGCAATACACGATGTCTTGCACTTGGGGCTTGAAGGGCGTTTGAAACTGTCCGTGCTTTTTTTGGCGCCAGCACATGCCATTGAGGGAAAGATTACCCACATAATGGATACACGTGTGGCTATTCATCCGCCTGGCAAGATTTTGGCATGGACTGTGGGGGACATGGAAATGAAAGCCGCTGCCGCCTTTGGAAAGACTCTTTCAGAGGTTGTTTCAGGGGACAATGAAATGAATAGGTGGCTGGAAAGCGGTGCCCTGATGGCTACACCCATGGCGCCAAGGTTTACTGAGGATGCGTTTATCACATGGTATGGCGACGTTATGCCGGTTGAGGGCGTGTGGGATTTGCCGCTTTTGGCCGGCGAGAGAGTCAGCGTCGAGGAGCTGTACAGCAGCCAGGTAGGAGGCGAGCCCGAGCTCGATGTCTGGGTGCCTGATGGAGCGTGGATAGAAAGAGAGGGACGAGTCTATGCCTTGAAAGAGCGGTTTCAAGAAGAAGGCTTTGGCACCAAGACACTTGAGCAGCTAACAAGCTGGGAGAATCGCCGCTACAACCCTTCCAAGTGGTTTGATCTGGACCGGCTGCCAAGTGATAGCCGTATCGTGATTCGTCGGCAAAACCTTGATGCCTTCTTATCAAGCCTTGATGAGCAGGAATCTGGGCAGCCTACCGAAGGCGAGGATCTGCGAGCCCTTGAGGCGTTCGGCCTGTTGGTGGAGTTGTATGCCAGTCAACATGGCCCCGATCATCGGCATGGAGCGCGGCCGAATGCGACACGCATTGTCCAAGATATGTTAGCCGCCGTGCCCGATGACGTGACCAACATGGGCGACCGCAAGCTGAAACAGCATGTTGGCGCGGCAATCAAGGCATGGGAGGCCAAGAAGAGCCGATAGCCTGCAATCTGCATTTTGCACCTGCACCACGGCAGCCCCGGCCGTGGCCACCATCGAAAGTGCCAACCGGCAAACAACCGGAATTAGGAGCGCTTTCGATGCCCACCAAGACACAACCCCCCGGCGACATTCTCGCCAATGCCCTGGCCCGATGCCGCGACGGCTTCGACCCGGCCTGATTGAGCTGCCCGAAGCCGCCGTATTCCCCGGCTTGATTCCCGCCCAGCCGGCGACCGCCCGCAAGGCGCGCACCACCGGCA
>NZ_AZQX01000024.1:0-13060 GCF_000568385.1 Halomonas sp. BC04 | reverse complement strand
TGTCAGCCAGGGCTGGGCCGGCGGCGGCTACGGTAGCATCGCCATCCCCCGATCGGCACGAGGTCATCGTCTCGTTCCTGGAGGCGACCCGGACCAACCGCTGATCACCGGGCGCACCTACCATGCGGTGAACACCCCGCCCTATGAACTCCCGGCGCACAAGACGCGCACCGTCATTCGCACCCAGAGCCACAAGGGCGACGGCTTCAACGAACTGCGCTTCGAGGACGAGGCCGAGCGGGAACAGATCTGGCTGCACGCCCAGAAGGACCTGGAGCTGTTCACCAACAACGACCGCACCGAGGAGATCGGCAACGACAGCTTTCTCACCGTGCATAACGACCGTATCGGTGAAATCGACGCCGATGAACACCACACCGTGCGTAGCGATCGGTTTGATCAGACCGACGCCAACCAGCACTTGACGGTGCAAGGCAGCCTGCACATCAAGGCCGGTCAGGCCTGGCTCAGCGAAAGCGGCCGCGAACTGCACATCAAGGCCGGCCACAAGGTGGTGCTCGAAGCCGGCAGCGAACTGACGCTGAATGCCGGCGGCAGCTTCCTCAAGCTCGACGGCGGCGGCGTGACCCTGGTCGGCCCCAGCGTCAAGATCAACGCCGGCGGCAGCCCCGGCTCGGGCAGCGGCCAGGCCGTCGAGATGCCGCTATTGCCGGGAAGAGCGGTGGCGGAGGAGCATGAGGCGATACCACCCACCACGCTGCCCAAGCTCAAGGACTACCAGCTCTCCGAGGCCACACTGCTGCCGCTGTGCGGCAAGCTCAGCGATACCACCTGTAGCCGGGGGGATTGCCCATGCCTGGCTGGTTGAACCGACTCGCCGAACGCAGCCACCCGGTCGATAGCCCGGCGGCCGGCTTCGATGGCCATCGTCCCCTCTATGTGGTGCTCGACCAGCGCCGTGCCCCCGAGCGCTGCGCCGAACTCGTGGGGCAGCCCGGCTGGATCGACTTTCTGACCCTGTTCGCCGGCACTCCCCTGTCGCCACTACTGGAAGCGAGCCCCTGGCTGATCGAGCTGACACCAGGCAGCGAGGCCTGGCAGGTCGCCGCGGCCCTGTGCCATGACCAGCGTATCGGCTGGGCTTTCCAGCCGGCGCAGAACGCACGGCTCGACGCGTTGGCCGATCACCTGCGCCCCCTGTTCGTGCTCGACGACCCCCACGGCGGCCAGTCATTGGTGAACCTTCAGGACCCCACCGCCTGGACGGCCCTGCTCGCCGCCAGCAGCGACACCGCCTACACCCAGCTCATCGGGCCGTTGGGGAAGGTCGTCACGCCAACGCCCCAGCGGCACTGGCAGACGTGGCAGCCTGCCGAAGAGGTTGGCGAAGCCGAGGCGCCCTCGCTGACCCATGAGCTGGAACGGGCCCTGAAAGAGAGCCCGCGCGCCTGGTGGCTCAGCCAGGCGACCGACCGACCCTTGCAGGAGCTGCCTGCCGAATGGCTGGAGCGGCTGGCACGGCTTGACGCGGGTGGCATCACACGCTGGCGCGACAGGAAACGGCTGCTACCGCTAATTCGTCACGCCGACGAAGCCACTTGGCGCTACGCCCAAGCCACCCTGTCCGACGCAGGCCTCACCGCAGCGCAGAAAATCAGTGAACTGGAGCGCCTTTCATGACATCGAACACACGGCCCGGCAGCCTGCACGCCCCACTGTTCCTGCCACAATTCCAGTTGCCCTCCTACGAAGGGGGGCAGGAAGCTCCGGCACCGATGGCCTGCGAAGCGGCTCCCTGGGCCGACATTCTTTATCTGACCGGTACCGGCACCTTCTGGCTACTCACCGAGGAAGTCGCCGACGCCCTGCACTCCGCCGCCGAGGAGCTTGCCGGCTGGATAAAGGTGGAAGACCCAATCCTGCGCCTGGAACATCTCAATAAAGATGCGGGCCTGTTGGAGTGCTTCCTGCCAGCGCGGCCGGAAAACTTCCTGGATGAAGCCGAACGCGAGCAGGCCAAGGAAAAGCTGAAGCGGCTGGCCGAATTGATGCAGGAGCGCGGCGACGAAGAGACAGATCCGGCTCAGCGAGTCAGCGCCCATACCCCGCTGAGTGAAAACCCGTGGTTCTGGGCCTCGCCTCTCATTGTCGGTGCTCCTCGCCTCTGGAATCGAGTCTGGAACGCCGAAGAGACCCGCCTGCTGGAGGAGCTTCACGACCTTTATCGCGAGGGTACGGAGCGCGCCAAGGCGGAAGGGTACGTGGTCGAAGGCAGCGGCTACTACGGTCCCTGGGAGCCGGAGATTGAGCAGGCACTGGAAACCTATCGGCAGTGCCGCGCCGCCATCATCCAGAACAACGCCTCCGTCGACCAGCCGGGTACCTTGTTGCCGGTGCGCCAAGCCCTGGTGGAATACCAGGCATTCCTCGCCGACTGCGAGTCGATGTCACCCAAGGATTCCTCGCGCTGTGCCGTCATCGGCGATTTCATCCATGACGAGGAACAGCGACTCACCGCTGAGCTGCAGGCCTACTGCGACAGCATTCTCACCCTGGCCACCCTGGGGGTTGCCACCCCCGAGTGGGCCCTGGCCGATGCGCCGCTGAGCGGATCCCCCGCCGGACTAGAGCGGGGTGTTGAGGCATTCGATCATTATAACCACCTGTTGAAGGAGGCCTCGACGCTGTTCGAGGCGGTGGAGACCAAGCTCAACCAGTGGGCCACGGCCACCGCACGGCGCTCGGCACTGCCTATCCACCTCTTCCAAGAAGAACGTGAGGCGTTCAATCGGCTAGTAGCGCAGTTGGATGTTCTCTACCAACTGGCCGAAGCCCAAGTGGCACTCATGCGGCCCCAGCGGGTGCTGTTCTGGCAGGCGGATATCAGCGACCAGCGCCACGCCCTGGGCTATCGACGCCAGGCTATCGACGTATTGGTGCGCAAAGACTTCCCTCTGCGCGAGTTCAGCTCCCCCCGCGCCGAGCAGGCGCTGAGCCATGTCAGCCTGCGCCACCTGATGCGCGACGTGAGCGAAGCGGATCGTCCGGCGTTGCTGCGCGGTCTGGAACAGGACGGCGTGTTGCCCGCTACGCTGTGGGAGGCCAATGAAACGGCCCTTTCCAACTGGCTGGCGCGCCGCGGCTGCGAGCGCATCGAGCGGCGTGCCGACTGGTTCGAGGAGCCCCTGGGCTTCTTCGTGCCCGACGCTTTTTTCGACTATCTCGACGTCCAGGGGTATGAAGTCGCCTCCCTGGAACAGGATGAAGCCAAGAACGCCTGGGCAGAAACCCTTCAACGTATCCTCTTCACCGGGCCCGGCCGGGAGCGCCTGCGCCTGTTCGACGCCAGCGCCCAGGCGCAGATGCTGCGCCTGGTGGGCATGCCCCACGCCGCATTGAACGAGTCGCTGGGTATCCACCTCGACGAACCGGTGACCCTCATCGAGCGCGAAGCCTCACTGTCGCTCTTCGAATGGGAGCACGAAGCCGAGGCAGGCGGATCGGTGACGGCGGAAGTCCAGCAGGGTCGGGAAGTGGCTGGCGAGCGCAACCTTGGCGGTCCTCGCCATGGCCCCTGGCAAGCTGCGGAGGGAGACAACGGCACGGGCTACGGCGTCGGCGCCCAGTACCAGCTGTCGCTACAGGGCACCTACAGCCTGGCGCGCGGCGAGATCAGCCTGGGAACGTGGCACCTCCCCCACGAACACGATGCCCAGCCATTCGAAGCCATCCTGACGCAACGCGCAAACGAAATACGCAATCTAGGCCGCTACTCACTGCAAGTGGACGCGGTCGCCAAGGGCTTTGCCGGTGCCACCCTGGCGCTGACGTCCGAAGCCGGACTGGGCTTCGATCATAACGGCGTCAAGGTCACCGGGCTCGAGTGGGCACAGCGCGAGGCGGAAGGTGCCTCCCTCAAGGCCTTTGCCGGGGCGACGGTAGGGGTCAACACGCGCTGCAGCATGCGCTGGGAGCCACCGGCCGACATCACCCGGCAGTTGCCGCAACTGGCCGACCGGGACTGGCTGACCCTGAGCAACCAACAGACCGAGCTAAATGCCTGGCGTACGCTTGGCCATGCCGTGCTGGGCCTGGAGGCGGCCGGTGGCATCGGCGGCGAGCTCGGCCTGCGCCTGGGCATTCACCAGGGCAAATTCGTCGCCTACTTCAAGGGCAAGGTCGTGGCGGGCAAAGGTGTGGGTGGCCAGGTCGCCATGGAACTGGACCTGCAGCAGCTGAACCTGTGGTTTATGATGCTCAGCCAGGCGCTGCGCGACAACGACTACGCCTTCGTCGACTGGGTAGACCGCGACGCCTTTCAGGGCATGAGCCGGCTGGCCTACCTGGCCGCCACCACCCTGCTCGACGTCAGTCTGCTCGCCGCCCGAGGGCTGGACGGCATCCAGCGGCTCTACGACCTGATGACACAGAGCGACCGGGCGGGGGTGATTGCTGATGCTATTGTCGATGCGGCGGGCAACCCTGAACAAGAACCTCAGCTAGCTGCCTGGATCAGGAATCTGTATCCGGAGGCGCTGGGGCCGCTACTGAATACGCTGGCGACCCCACCCGGTTGGCGCGGCTCTAGCCTGGATCGGGGCCAGGCCACCGACCTGCAACAGATTGCCATAGCCAACTGCCTGGGCTGGCTGGAGGAGGGATATACTGCCAGCAGCCACTATGACCTCGCCCAGGCCCAGCACCTCTTCGAGCGAGCAGTGGCGCGAATGTCGATGGACGGCACCTACGACGAGACCCGCGGCTGGGGGGTGGCCTACTGCCAGAACCGGTATCGGCTGGATCAATTTATGCAGTATGTATCTGGAACGATGGATCAGGATGCTCAAGAAGCACGTGATAAGTATCGTCTTATCGCTTATCGATTGGGTCTGGAGGTCGACGATTACTGTCAGCTACGCACCTCACCCAGAGGGACCTTTGCCGTCTATACCGATACGGACCGTTGACTTTATGCGCAGAATAATGAAAGCCAGCCTGCTGGTGGCGGTGTTAAGCCTACCCATCACTGCCTGGGCTCTGGAGCCCGAGGTGAAAGCCGCTAAGGATGAGGGGATGCGGCTCTATAATATCGGGCACTCCACGGTGGCCATGCCCTATCTTCGGCAGGCAGCGGAAGCGGGCGATGTCGATGCCATGTATTACATGGGAGAGGCAGAGAGGCGACAGCATATGCTGGGCCTGACCCGAGAAGCCATGGAGTGGTACTTAAAGGCTGCAGCAGAAGGCGAAGTTTACTCCATGCTGCAACTCTTCCGTGGGGGCGCCTGCACCGCCGGCGACCGTTGCCCCGATGGGCATGAGGACTGGCGCCATGCCGCCCTGGCCATCGCTCAGCCCCAGGCCGAGGCCGGCGATCCCGATGCCATGCTGGCAATGTTCCATATTCAGCGCATGCTCGATCAGCCGCGCCGAGCCGGCGATTGGCTCAAGCGAGCCGCCGAAGCGGGCCAACCCGAGGCCCAGACCATTCTGGGCAATCAGATTCTTGATGGGCGCGGCTGGTATTTGACGAACGGTCGCCGGCGCAGCGCCGCCGAGGTATGGTTCCGCCAAGCAGCGGAACAGGGGTATGTGCCTGCCATGGATCGGTTAGCGGCAACGCTGTCCAACTTGGGACAGCACCAAGAGGCATGGTCTTGGTTCGTGGCGGCATCAGAGCTAGGCCATATCAATGGGCGGCGCTGGCTTGGCTCTTGTTATATGGAGCCGGAAAAAGATGCCGTTTGCCAGGTTGAGAAGGATTTATTAAAAGGCTGGGCAATTTATTACGCTATCCATGAAGAGCTAGGAAATACATCGTCTGCCAGGAGTTTGAGTTTACGTAGCCATATGCTTGATGAAAGCAAGCAACAAGAAGCTGAAGCCTTGGCAGAGCGCGAATGGATCGGCCGCGAGCCGCCACTCTCGAATTTTCCCCCGCGCTTTGGCTATTGATCCATCATGCTGGGATACATGCAGCACCTGCTACTCATCGCTCTGCTGGTGCTACCGATAAGCGCATGGGCACTGGAGCCCGAGGTGCAGGCCGCCAAGGATGAGGGAATGCGGCTATGGGGCATTTCCGAGTGGATCAAGATGCAGCCCAACTTGGAACAAGCCGCCGACGCTGGCGACGTAGAGGCGATGTACTACCTTGGCGAAGCCACTCGCCTGCTGGATCGCGGCCTGTCCCAAAGAGCTATGGCGTGGTATCTGGAGGCTGCTGAGCAGGACGACCCTTATTCCATGCTGCGGCTGTTCCAGGGTGGTGCCTGCACCGCCGGCGACCGTTGCCCCGATGGGCATGATGATTGGCACCATGCTGCCTTGGCCATGACCCAGCCCGATGCCGAGGCCGGCGACCCCGATGCCATGCTGGTGATGTTCGATATCTATCGCATGTTCGACCAGCCGCGCCGGGCCGGCGACTGGCTGGAGCGCGCCGCCGAGGCGGGCCAGCCCGAGGCCCAGACCATCCTGGGGAATCAGATCCTCGACGGACGCGGTTGGTACCTAACCAACGGCCGACGTTTGCAAGCAGCCAAACAGTGGTTTAGACGAGCAGCAGAGCAAGGTTATGTGCCTGCGATGGAAAGACTTTTACGAGTTTTAGGTGATTTAGAAGCATATGAGGAGGCTTGGAACTGGGTTAAGGAAGGATCAATTAATGGAAGCTATGACGCCCGCCTTGGAATTGCCCTGTGCTACTTGGAACCTGAAGACGACCCCGTTTATTCATACGAAGAAGACGTCATAGAAGGATGGGCAGTACTGCATGCCATCGATATTGAAACTCAAGGTGCTGGGCAAATACGTGGTGCGAAACGGCTATTTAGAAGCCTGTTGACTGATGACCAAGTCGAAGAGGCGGAAGCTCTCGCAGAAGAGGAGTGGATCGGCCGCGAGCCACCGCTCTCGCGTTTCCCGCCGCGCTTTGGCTACTGATTCGTCATGCTGGGATATATGCAACGCCTGCTGCCCATCGGCCATGCTACCTTCACGCTACCCATGCCGCCCCGCCGCTTGACGCTTCAACTTACCGGAGGCTATTACTTTCCAGTGCCCAGGTAACTTGGCCTCCCGCACGACAGTCATTACCTTCGAGATCGAGGTCGAACCACGGTGAAGAAAATCCTACTTGTTACGATGATCGGCCTGCTGCTCACCGCCTGCTCACCGGCCAAAGGCGAGCCTCCGGCGCATTACCTGGAGCTCGCCAATGCAGCACTCATCGAAGCACGTGGCGATGCCAACCAGCTCAAGAATGTGCTCACGATCTACGATGAGGGGCTCGAACGGCATCCAAACGACACCGACCTTCTCAATAGCCGCGCACAGCTAAATGCCAGCCTTGGCCACTACGATGCGGCCAAGGCTGATCTGGATGTTCTGAAAGAAGGAGAGTTACACAAGGAAGGGAGGCTGATGCGCTGCATGCTGCAAGAGCGCTTGGAGGGAGCCACGGCAGAAGCCATGGCCTGCTACGCGGAAGTGGAGAGTGACTACGCTAGCGAGATCGGCGACCACCCAGATGCCAACCACGTCCTGGCGGCTCGACTGGCCGAATCGCCTGAAGCCGACCCTTTACTAAAGGAGTGGCAGGCCAGCGACGATCCGATGAAGGACCCGATGGTAGAAGAGATGCTGGAGATGGAGCGCGAGGAGCTGATTCGGATGCTATTGCCTTAAGGGCATATCGATGCCTAGAAAGCGAAACAGTTTCATAGGTCCGCAACACAACGACGGCACACTATGCGGCCGTCAGAATGCGCTACCATATGTACGACTCTGCGGATGTCAACGTCAGTGAAGGATGAGGGGGCCAAGCTCAACCACTGGATGATGGACGCCGAGAAAGGGTTCCTGCTCGCACCGATGCGCGCCGGGATTCGCCTGACCACTGGCGCCGAGCTCGCCGACCTGGACTCGCCGCCCCAGTACAAGCAGTTGGCCGCCGCCGAGAAGGTGGTACGCAAGCTGTTGTCAACGGGGGCGCGGCCCTGCATGCCCGACATGAAGCGGTAATCGGCCCACCCCCCGGCAAGGAGGGGCTGTGGCTCGCCTTCGGCCACGGTCACCAGGGCTTTACCCTCGGCCCGGCCACCGACGAACTACTCGCTCAGATGATGGATCGCGAAACGCCCGCGGTGGATATGGCCCCATTTCGCGTGGATCGCTTCTGAAGGTGAGATCACTACAAAAACGGGCGCCATAAGGCGCCCGCTTATCGCAGACTCAGCACTGATTGGACTCTAGCACTGAGCTTACCTCTCCCTATTTCAGGCCAACTTTCTCCTAATATATATAACGCAAAGCACACCAGCGGCAATGTAGCGCAGCAGAATTGTCTTCCAGTGCGCATTGTTAGCCTCGACACCGACCGTGCCTCAGTACAGATGTTGCTGAAATTCCACAAAGACTTCCCGGATGTGGCCCGCCGGGCCAAGTTCGCGGACGGCATCTCCCAGGCTGTGGTATTTCAGTTCGATCAACTGCGGCAGCTTGTCGGTGGAAAGCTCACCCACCCCGCGCGCGACATAATGATCGAGCACGAAGCACAGGAATTCCTGTTGCCGGTAGTCGTGGCCCTGGAAGATGGCTTCGCGGTGTGAATCCACCCGCTCGGCGCGTGTCACCGGGGCCAGGTTGAAAGCGATATAGGCCAGCACGTCATACAGGTCGCTGTTCTCGGCTTCGATCAGCTTGCCGACCTCGGCCAGTTGTTCGATCCCGTAGCCCTTTTCCTCCAGCCCTTCCAGCAGCTTGCGGCGGGTATCCGGCCGACCCCACACAGTGCGCAGCTCATCCTCGTCGGCAAACAGCGCGGGCAACTCACCAAACAGCCGCTGGATGAACTCGGCGGCGGAGATCGGCTTGCCGTCCGGGCTCCAGAAGCTGGTAGCACTCATATGCTGGATGGTGCGCTCCTTGCCGTCGGCAAGTTTCACCTTCACCTTGCGGCGCTTCTCGCACACGCAGGGTCGTTCGCCGCACACCTCGCAGGTTCTGGCGGTTGCTTCTCGCACTGGCACGGGCGCTCGCCACACACCGGGCACGGCTCGGGCGGGTTGACGGCACAGGTACAGGGTTGCTGGCCACAGGTCGCGCAGGGTTCCGGCGCCAGCGGCTCGCCATCCCACTCCGGATCGTTGAAGTGTTCGTAGGCCTTCACGAAATCAAAGATCGTGAAATAGTCCTTGCCGTCGTACAGGCGGGTGCCTCGGCCGATGATCTGCTTGAATTCGATCATCGAATTCACGGGCCGCATCAGCACGATATTGCGCACATTGCGGGCGTCCACCCCGGTGGAGAGTTTCTGCGAGGTGGTCAATATGGTCGGAATGGTCTTCTCGTTGTCCTGAAACTGCTTCAGGAAACGCTCGCCCTCGGCGCCGTCGTTGGCGGTCACGCGCTCGCAGTAGTTCGGATCAGTGCTGATCTTCATCTGGTTGATAAGATCACGCACCGCCAGCGCGTGGGCCTGGGTGGCGCAGAACACCAGCGTCTTCTCGCGCTGGTCGATCTGTTCCATAAATACCCTGACCCGGTACTGCTCGCGCTCGCGGATCTCGATCACGCGGTTGAAGTCATCTTCGGTATAACGCTTGCCCTCCTCGATCTCGCCCTCGATGACCTGGTCATCGGAGGTATACACATAATCATCCAGGGTGGTGGCGATCTGGCGCACTCTGAACGGCGTCAGGAAACCATCGTTGATGCCGTCCTTGAGCGAATACACATACACCGGATCACCGAAGTAGGCGTAGGTGTCAGCGTTGTGCCGGCGTTTGGGTGTGGCGGTCAGGCCCAGTTGAACGGCGGGCGCAAAATACTCAAGAATGCCGCGCCAGTTGCTCTCGTCGTTGGCACCCCCGCGATGGCACTCGTCGATGACGATGAAATCGAAGAAGTCCTTCGGGTAATCGCCAAAATTGGGGGCCGGGTCGCCGTTCCCGTCACGCCCGGTCATGAAGGTCTGGAAGATGGTGAAAAACACATTGCCGTTCTTCGGCACCCGGCCCTTCTTGCGGATGGTTTCCGGGTCGATGCGTACCAGAGCATCCTCGGGAAAGGCGGAAAAATCATTGAAGGCCTGGTTGGCGAGGATATTTCGATCAGCCAGAAACAGAATTCGCGGCTGGCGCGCCGGTTCGCCACTGGCCCGCGCCGCCAGGCTCCAGCGGGCATGGAACAGCTTCCAGGCGATCTGAAAGGCGATGGCCGTCTTGCCGGTGCCCGTGGCCAGGGTCAGCAGAATGCGTTCGCGCCCGTCGGCAATCGCCTCCAGTGCCTGGTTGATGGCGTTGTGCTGGTAATAGCGCGCCTGCCAGAAACCGCCCTTGTCTTCGAACGGCACCGTGCCGAAACGTTCGCGCCAGGCGTTGGTGGCTTCATCCTCGCCGCCAAAGGTCTCAGCCCAGAGATCGTCCGGCGCAGGATAGCCCGCCACCTCGCCCTCGGCACCGGTTATAATGTCGATGCGGTAAATGGCATCGCCGTTGGTGGCATAGGCGAAGCGGGCCTGCAGGCGCTCGGCGTAGCGCTTGGCCTGGGCCAGCCCCTCTGTGGCCGGCAGGCTGCGCTTCTTGGCCTCGATCACCGCCAGTTTCTGGCCGCGGTAGATCAGCACATAATCGGCGATGTCCTGCTTTGCCCGCTTGCCCGCGCCTGAAGCCTGCCCAGAGTGATCATCTCGCGCCGTACTCGGCTGGCCTCCACCACGCCCCAACCCGCCGCCTTCAGGGCCGGGTCGATCAGTTCCGCGCGAGTTTCGGCCTCATTGAGATTCGCGTCCTTCACTCGTCGGCTCCTGCAAGCATATTCATGATCAGGCGGATCATGGTCTCCTTGTTGGCAGGGGTGGACTCGGCCACCAGCAGGGTCAGCGCCGCCAACCCCACATCGTTGATCATTGGCTCACCGGCGGCGTTGAGCAGACGGCCATTACGATGCAGGAAATCCACGAACAGAAAGGCCGCGCTGCGTTTGTTGCCGTCCGAGAACGGATGATTCTTGACCACAAAGTACAGCAAGTGCGCGGCCTTGGCTTCCACGCTGGGGTAGGCGGGTTCGCCAAATACGCTTTGATCCAGGTTGCCCAACAGCGACGCCAGGCCGTCATCCCGGTCGCGGGCAAACAGCTCAGTAGCTTCGCCGCGCGCGATCAGTTCGGTCTTGAGCCCATCCAGCGCGGCGCGTGCCTCCGCCACAGCCGGCAGAGTGCCGCCTGACTGGGCTCGCGGCTCGGCCAGCAGGCCCTCGTCGTAGCGTTGCAGCAGCAGAAACGTCCGCGCGTAGCGGCTGACAATATCCACCAGCCGCGCCCGCTATCGGTGTCCAAAGCAGGGCTCTGCGCTGCCTTGCGCACCAAACCCAACGCGGCTTCCAGTTCACGAGCGTTCTCTTCGAAGCGCTGCTGGTTCAGCGTCCAGCCCCGGGTAAGGTGCTCGCGCAAGGTGCGGGTAGCCCACTGGCGGAAGCGGGTACCCCGTTGAGATTTCACCCGGTAGCCGACAGAGATGATCACGTCCAGATTGTAGTGCTCGATAACCCTGGTCACCTGTCGACTGCCTTCCTGTCGAACTATCCGGAAATCCCGGATAGTTGCTTCACGCTCCAGTTCACCCTCGGAATAAACGTTCAGGACATGCTCGTTGACGGTCCGAACGTCCTTGCCAAATAGCTCGGCCATCTGTCGCTGGTTGAGCCAGACGGTCTCCTGGTCTGCGTCCAGCCGTACCTCGACGGCCTTGTCGGCATCCTCAAAAATAACGATGGGGTTTTGGGCATCTGCTGTCACGCGACCTCCTTATCGGCGATATCCTGCTTCGCACGATTGCCAGCGCCCTGCAGATTCATAACTCAAAACTCTCCTGCCCGGTTACTCGCTTGCCGGCGCCGGTGGGCACCATGCCGTGGCTGCGAAGCCGGTCGATGGCTTCGCGAAATTGCTGCCTAGTGTATTGCTGCTTGTCCGGGTGCCAGTTGTCCCGCGCCTCGTGGACAATATCTGCCTCGGTGGGCTTGTGACCATCCAGCAGGAGATTGTTCCAGGCTGCATAAACGGTGGCGACCAGTTCCGCCTTTTGGGTATCCAGCGGCATCAGCAGTCTCACCACCCGGTCCAGGGCGCTCTTGTACGGCTCAACGGCACCCAGTGCTCGGGCCAACCATTCGCTATAGCGCTTACCTTTGACAAAGTCATAGCCCCGCTTGCCCTCTGGCCGCTGAACAAAATCGTAATAATCATTCTCTCTGGCCCACTTCTCGGCCGTGCGCATATGGGCGAAATCGTTGGGGCCGGCGGCATCCTTGATCGGCGCGCGCCCTAGATCGATCTGGGCCAATGCTTCCACCAGGTGCAGGGTCTTCTGTGCCTTCACATGGCCAAAGGTTTTATTCTTGCCCTGAGATTCATGCCAGTGATAGGCCACTGCCATAATATGGGCTGCGAAGGCGGGCGAATCGGTGGTTGGCGGTGCACTCGATTCTTTGGCCGAAGTGATGGGCACTACATTATTGCCCGCCGTCAACTCGCCCGAGAAGGCCTTTTGCAGCAGGGATTGTTTAAGCTCGGCCAGGGCGGTGAGTTTTTGTTGGTAGATGGATTGGACAGCTACACACTGCTCGTTTAGCTCCGATAACTGATCCAGGATTCGATTCTGCTCTGCCAAACATGGTATGGAAATTTCCAGGTTAGAGAGTGCCTTGTTGCTCAGGTTTAGCATAGTCGCCCCAGACGCACGCCGCTCAAGCTCAGCTCGATAGGTCGATGATCTAAGCAAGTGGGCAAGAAAATGTGGGTTCACCACTCCGATAGGTCTTATAAAAAAGCAACCCGTTCCACAGACCCACCCATGCTGACGCTCAGTTACTACCGCACAGCGACCAATCTCACCTCGACGAGCTATAACAACATCCCCTCTGTTTAGGATGTAGTTCTGCAACTCCCTTCTCTTATTAGCTCCAATCATTTTTCGTTTGTCTGGAACAATTTGCGTCCCAGCGATATTGATCGGGTTGACCAGAGGAACACCTTCAGAAATGTAATCGGATTTATGGAGCAATGATCCAAAAGGCCCAGTTGACACAAAGTCAA
>NZ_AZQX01000023.1:0-5288 GCF_000568385.1 Halomonas sp. BC04 | reverse complement strand
CCAAGAACAAGGCGGCCACCACGATGGCCGGCGATCACGGCTACTCTGAAGGCCGAAATTGATTCCTAAAAGTTATAGAACAGCGAAAGAAGACGCTCTGTTCGGGCATTGGCCGGCTGACTCTCACGCCGCAAATGCTGCTCCTGACGGTCGGTGGCCGCAACACGGGGCTTCACAATGCTCGATCAGCGCCCTCATGAATGAGGCGGGATAATTATTTTTTTGTGCTAAAGATCATAAGTAAATAATTTGAGCGAGGTCTGTTCTATGTGGGATTTGGAATCTGTGGAAAATGAGAGTGATGTTGAGCAGAAAATAATATGGCCTCTTTTAACAGAAGCACGTCCGTCAGGTCTGGGTATACCGCAGTCCACAATTTTGACAAAAGTCAATATAAGAAGGCTGATTATTGATAAGGGAGTTCATCAGAAATCATACTTTCCAGACTATCTTGTTACAAGTCTTGGGTATCCGGTAGTTGTAGTCGAGGCAAAGCATCCGAAAGAATCTGTAGCAGAAGGTTATCGACAAGCAAGATTATATGCTGCAGAGTTGAATGCAATGTTTCCACATGGCGTGTTGCCTACAAAGTATGTGATAGCTTCAAATGGTATCGATTTTTGGTACGGGCATGCTGACCACGCTGAGCCATTACAAAAGTTATCTTTAAAAGAGGTGACTCTTTATACTCCCGGCTTGGCAGAATTCATTGAAATGTTGCATTGGAGCAATTTAGAAAAAATTACAAGTGTTTTGGCTCAGCAACAAAGACCTACCGCATTTTTCAAACCACGAAGATTGGTAGGAGGAAAGGGGAGGCAAAACGAAGAAGTCCAGTCCAACAGCTTTGGTGCGACTGTTGCTGCTTCAATATCCCATATATTTAATCCTGAGACAGTTCGGGACAGAAAAAGCATTGTCAACCATGCTTATATTGCTTCTCAAAGACGGACAAGGTATGTGGACCCTATAGACAAAGTTATCCGAGCAGCTAAACCACCGAGTGAGCTTAAAGCTAAGGTTCTGGAAGATACATCGAATCCAAAAGAAATAATCGAAAAGCTGTCTCCAGATAATGAAGAGCTTGAGCACAAAGTGTTGTTGATTGTTGGAAGTGTGGGTTCAGGAAAAACAACATTCTTGGACCATTTGCAGTACGTAGCCCTGCCGAGTGATATTAGAAAGTCAACAGTCTGGTGTAGAATAAATATGAATAATGCGCCAGTTTCGCCATTGGAAATTTATGATTGGCTCAGGAAGATGATTATTAATTCTTGTCAAGAATCACTTCCCGACATAGATTTTGATTCCTTAGATGTGATAATGAAGTTGTATGGGAGTGAGATCTCTAAGTTCAAGAAGGGTGTTGGTGGACTTTATCAAGAAGGTTCGGAAGTTTATAATGTTAAGCTTGCTGAGTTAATTCAAGGAATTCAAAATGATCACCATAAAAATGCAATGTCTCATATTAGGTATTGCTGTGTCAGTCGAGGTAAGTTATGCATAATAGCTTTAGATAACTGTGATAAGAAAACAAGGGACGAGCAGTTGCTGATGTTCGAAGCTGCCCAGTGGTTACAAAAAGAATTTCGTTGCTTGGTCATGATGCCGTTGAGAGACGAAACTTTTGATAATCATCGCGATGAGCCACCCCTTGATACTGCTTTAAAAGATATGGTGTTTCGCATAGAGCCACCCCTTTTCCAGCATGTTCTCACAAAGAGAGTGCAGTTATCATTAATGGATTTTGGGCAAGGGGGTAATGATCAGTTTTCATTGAAGTTATCAAATGGCATTGATGTAAAATACCCTAAGTCAGAACAAGCATACTATCTTTCTTCAATAATTAAGTCATTGTTTGAGCATGACCGTTTTGCAAGAAGAATGATTGTTGGCTTGGCTGGCCGTAATATGCGTAAAGCGCTAGAGATATTTTTAGAATTTTGTAGTAGTGGTTATATCGGTGATAATGAGGTGTTTAAAATAAGGCAGTCTGAAGGTCAGTATGTTCTTCCATTTCACCAAGTCGCAACAGTGATAATGAGGATGAATAGAAGATATTATGATAGTGATAGTTCTTATGTGAAGAATTTATTCTCTACCAATAGTGAGGATCCGATTCCTTCGTATTTTGCAAGGTTTATGATTCTTAAGTGGTTGAGAGAGAGGTTTAATTCATCTGGGACTTCTGGATTGAAAGGTTATCATCCTAAATCTGAGATGAAGAAAAGCCTAGTCCCTTTTGGGTTTACTCCTGACGTTATTGACAGGGAGATGAACTACTTGCTATCAGGGCAGTGCATAATTGCCGAGCACTTACGGACTGATTCACTAGAAGAAGAAGACCTTGTTAGGCTAGGGCCGGCTGGGTTTGTGCATCTAGATATGATTGCCAACATTAATTATCTCGCTGCAGTCGCTGAGGATACTTTTTTTGATGAAAGGATTCAGGCTGAAAGGGTTGTACATAGAATCAGGGAGACTGATTCTCAGCTCCATGTTAAAACGGCAATTATGAATGCTGATGAAGTTGTAACTTATTTGGAGAATGTTAGATCTCAGCACTTTGGTTCACATAGCCAATTGACAGACGAGAATGAGTTTGATTATCTTTCAGACTTTAGCGAAGCACGAGCAACTCTTTCTAGAGTTCTCGAGTCTCACTCTGATGACCCTTGGTTAAATGCAGATAAAGAACTTCCCCGAGGATCTGTTCATCAAGTTAGTGTTACTAATGTGCTTGATTATGGCGCATTTGTTGAGTTCGAGAATGGTCTGGTTGGCCTGGTTCATGTGTCAAAATATTCTGGTCTGACCCCTTCCCTTGGTGCAATTGTGGAAGTGGAAATTAATTGGGTGGATGTTATCCAAAGAAAGATGGGGTTAAGGCTAAAGTCGATTGTAGAAGATGATGCAGGGGATAGAGTGTTAGGGTTGCACGGTGGTTAGTTTATCGATTTTTATAATGTCAGCATTAACGATGCTGATGAAACAAGCATCATGGTATGTTTTGGAAATCGGGGAGGTACCCCGTTTCCTCGCTCATCATCCATCGGACCGACACCTCAACTGAAAGAGGAAAGCGAATGAGTGAACCTAATAATACTCACAGTCGCATAATGACTACCTCGAAAGGTCAAGAATCTGCGTTGTCAATTCACAATAAAATTATTGCAGCTGGAGGGTATCCCAAGTCTACTCAAGTAATACAGCAAATGCTTCGAAAGCCTGAACATAAAAATCACCCTGCTGATGTTAATATGGATGTGCTCAATATATTGTTGAAAAAAGGAAATCTTGAGTCGGCCTTGCTCAGCCTTGGCTTCGAAATCGAAAATCGCAAAGTCATTGGATTGAGGAGAATCGCCGACTGAGCCAAGTTGGTGCTTTTCTAATTATGGGGTGATGGACCACTCGAGCAGTGTCACCACCACCCCGGTGGCCGCCACTTCCGAGGCCACCGGTCTGCCCAGGTCGTATCCGTGCTATAGCACAGCCAGGAGCGCAAGCATGCACGCCTGGTGATGTTGTTGATCGGGGACACCAAAAAGCGCCAGCAGGCCGACATCGAGCAGGCCAAGGCGTTTCTGGAGGACCACCGAAGGAGAGCACGGACATGAAAAGCCACGACACCGCTGTGATCAACATGCTGCGTGATGACCCTGACATGGCGCTCGACTACCTGCGTATCGCCTTCGACGAGCTAGACGAGGAGGGCGGGGAGTTGTCTTCCTGATGGCATTGCGCCATGTGGTGGATGCCCAAGGCGGCATGGCTGTCGTTACCGAGCGGCCATGGTCTCACGCGAAAGCCTGTACCGGGCGCTGTCCCCAAGGGCAATCCTCTATCCTGCGTACCATGATCGCGGTTATCCTGGCGACCGGCATTCACTTTCACGACCTGACGCGAAATGCAACACAAGCGCCCGATGCCTGCTCTCGATAGAGCAGGCCTCCCTGGAGGTCCTGGAAAGTGGCTGGCGAGTATCTTCAAACCCAGCTTAGAGGGCATTATCCAGTATCATCTGAGCGCCTCTCTTTTCGTAGGGTGTTTAGTTGGGTATAGAGAAAATAACTGTATAAGTATTTGATTTATAATAGGGGTGTGCGGACTCCCCCTCCGCCACTGAATATCGAAAAAAGCCGCTGATTTCAGCGGCTTTTTCTTTGTTGGGCGTAACGACATCTGCTCCATACTGTCCATTTGGTTTTCCCCGAATCGTCTCGGAGCCTGTTGGACAACCCGGTAGCGCCTGACTCATCTCCGCGACAGCCCTTGCCTGGGTGCTTGGCGAAGCTGGATGTCACGACTGAAGTCTATGCCGGGGTGCTCAAGAAATCGGTCGCTGAACCTGACACCCTTCAATAGTGTTGCGCTTGGAGCTTGAGGCCGCCCAATGACATCTTCGAGCGATTCCGAACCCTCGAGTTTCGTCCGCACCCTGGCCAAGGGGTACGCGGTGATGATCCTGTTGCTCGTGGGGCTAGTCCCGGCTTTTGCGATTACCTACCTGCATTTTTTTCAGGCCCCGTCGCTTCGCTTCGAACATCATGGCTTTCACGAAATTGCCATCGGAATTTCCCTGCTACAGAGCGGGTTCATCGCCTATGTCACTTACCGTTGTTACCGCCAGACTCGAGAACTGTTTCTACGCTGGCTTACGCTTGGCTTTTTAGGATTTACCGTCATCTACGGTTTTCACGGAGCCTTCACCCGCTTTTCACACGACCACCTTATGCTATTTAGCCTGTATGGCCCGGCATCCCGGCTGGTAATGGCGTCTTGCTTGTTAATTGGTTTATTGGCGCATGGGCGGCAAGAACAACCCGCCTTGAAAACTCGACCTTTGCGATTTTGGCTGGTCTGGCTCGGTGCGTTCGTGGCCATCGATGCCCTTGTCTACCTATTGGCTTTCTCGGAATGGGCGGGGGCGTCGCGATGGGTGATGGAAATTGCGGCCATGAGCATCATGTTGGGTTGTGGATTTATCATTGTGGTTCGCCGCATACGCTCGCCCCTGATGACGATCTACGCATTGTCGGTCGAGTTATCGTCAAATCTGGTGGATGGCGGTCAGGCCGCGTTCCTGTCTGATTGATCGGTTACCTGCTCTCCGTCCTCGAACTTGACGTTGTTTACGACCAGCTCCAGCTTCTGGAAGTGCTTGAGGCGTCTCCAGCGTTTCTGGGCGGCCTGGAGCAGTTTGAATACCATCGCCAGGGTCGTCGCCCGGGAGCCGCAGTTCCGGCTGCGCTTTGTTCTCAGACGGACCGTGGCGAAGGTCGACT
>NZ_AZQX01000022.1:0-39067 GCF_000568385.1 Halomonas sp. BC04 | reverse complement strand
CCAGGGCGCCGGCCAGCCGGGCGCTGGCGGCCAGGGCATCGGCGTAGCTGTAGCGGCGGCCGTCACGGGTGGTGATGAAGTCGGCACCGCCGCGATCCTGCATGCGGGCGGCGAAGGTCTCGAAGAGGTTCTGACTCATTTGAGGTTGTCTCCCTTGGCCATTTTCCTGGCGCGGCGATTGAGGTCGCGGACCTCGCTGGAACAGGCCACGGTGGCCTTGGAGATATAATTCTCGTGATTTCGTTCGATGTCGTCGAGTACGTAGAGGTAATTGACCATGAGCCCTTCGGCCTGCTTCAGGCCCTTGGACGAGACATCGCCAAGCCAGTTGATGCGCTTCAGTTCGGCGCCGTTGCCCAGGTGGAAGCGGGCCACCGGGTTGAGCGGCAGGCCGCGGGCATTCTTCTCCTCGACCAGGTAGCGCGCCGCCAGGGGCTTGATGATGGCCTTGAGGCGATCGCTCCGCGCTTTGTCGCGGTGCCAGTCGGGGGTGTCGAGCGTCTCCAGGGCGTGGCGCAGTTCTTCGGGCAGCTTCTCGTCGGTGCGACGGTCAGCGAGCCACTGACTGAAGCCGGGCACTGGCGAAAGGGTCACGAAGTACTTGAGCTGGGGTAGTTCCTGCTTGAGTTCCTGGACCACCTGCTTGATCAGGAAGTTGCCGAAGGAGATGCCGCGCAGGCCGGTCTGGCAGTTGCTGATGCCGAAGAAGGCGGCGGCATCGGCGGCCTCGGGGTCGTCGATGTCTGTCTCGCCGGCACTCTCCCCTGACAGGATCGGCTGTATCTTGTCGGGCAGGCCCTTGCACAGGGCCACTTCGACGAAGATCAGCGGCTCGTCGCCGATGGCCGGGTGGAAGAAGGCGAAGCAGCGCCGGTCGCGGGCGTCGAGCCGGCGACGCAGGTCGTCCCAGTCCTGGATCTCATGCACCGCCTCGTAGCGAATGATCTTCTCCAGGATCGATGCCGGCGTATTCCAGTCGATGCGCTTGAGCATCAAAAAGCCGCGGTTGAACCAGGAGCCGAACAGGTGGGCGAAGTCGGCGTCGATGGCATTGAGCTCGATGCCGTCCGACCGGGGCCGCTCGCGCAGCAGCCCCAGCAGGTCCTCACGCATGCGCACCAGCTCGTAAGTGCCGTTACTGGCCAGGTTGAGCCGTCGGAACAGCTCCTGGCGACGTGGTTCGCAGGCATCGAACAGCGCCTGCAGGTTGGCGTTGTTGCGCACTTCCCGATAGGCCGAATAGGCCCTGTCGATGTGTGTCGGCTCGGCGGCGAACTCGTCTGCCAGGCATTCGAAGAAGCGCCAACGCTCCGCCTCGCCCAACTGGCGATACATGGCCAGTGCGCGGCTGGCGAGGGCAATGCTCGACGCCTCTCCATCGCTCTCCAGCAGGGCATGGCAGGCCCGGATCAGTTGAGCGTGATCCGGCGTGGTGACCTCGCCCTGGCGACGCCGTAGCAGGGCGTCGCGCTGGGTGATGCTGTTGAACAGCTCCTGCAGGAAGGTCATGTTCATGGATAGAGTCCCCTTAGCCCATGATCAGGTTGGGTAGCCACAGGGCAATCCCCGGGAAGACGCAGAGCAGCAGGATGCCCAGCACCATGCACAGCGCATAGGGCAGGCTGCCCAGCAGGATGTCGCGCAGCGAGATGTCCGGGGCGATGCCCTTGATGATGAACAGGTTCAGGCCCACCGGCGGCGTGATCAGGCCGATCTCCAGGTTGATGGTCAGGATGACCGCGAACCAGTACGGATCGAAGTTGGCGGCCAGGATGATCGGCAGCAGGATCGGTGCGGTCATGACGATCACCGCCACCGGCGGCAGGAAGAAGCCGGCCACCAGCAGGAACAGGTTGATGATGCCCATCAGCACCCAGCGATTGACGTCGAGATCGCTGATGGCTGCCGCGATGGTCTGGGTAATGAACATTGACGAGAGGGCGTAGGCGAACACCTCGGCGCAGGCGATGATCAGCATGATCATCACGCTTTCGCGCAGCGAATCGCGCATGATCAGCTTGATCGGCCCCACCTGCCACATGCGGTAGATGATCACGGCCAGGGCCACGCACAGGAAGGCCCCGACACCGGCGGCTTCCGAGGGCGTGGCGACCCCGCCATACAGCGCAAACAGGATACCCGCGACCACGGCCAGGAAGGGCAGCACACGGATCAGCGCCTTGAGGTTGGCGTCGACGTTCTGCTTGATGGTCTGCTTCAGCCGCGAGGCGGATTGTGCCATGGGGTTGTTGTATCCCCCTGCCAGACGACAGGCGATCATCGTCCAGATCATGAACAGGCCGGCCAGCATGAAGCCGGGCACCACGCCGGCCATGAACAGGCGGCCGATGGAGGTCTCGGTGGAGATGCCGTAGATGATCATGGTCACCGAGGGCGGAATGAGAATCCCCAGGGTGCCCCCGGCGGCGATGCAGCCCGCGGCGACGCCATCCGGATAGCCCCGGGTGCGCATCTCCGGGATGCCCATCTTGCCGATGGCTGCACAGGTGGCCGGCGATGAGCCGGATAGCGCGGAGAAGATCGTGCAGGCGCCGATGTTGGAGACCGCCAGGCCGCCGGGCAGGCGCCCCATCCACAGGTCCAGCGAGCGATAGAGGTCGCGACCGGTGGGCGAGGAAGCCACGGCGGCACCCATCAGAATGAACATCGGAATGGCCACGAAGCCGAACTCGGCAATGCGGTCGAAGAAGGTCTCGCCGAAGTAGGTCAGTTCGGGGAGCCCGCGGTCATAGATCAAGGCCACCAGTGAAACACCGCCCAGGGCGAAGGCGATGGGGGTGCCGATCGCCATCAGCACGATCAGGGCGATGGCGACGATGATTCCCATGGTAATCGGGTCCATGCTCAGTGCTCCCCGCGCAGAATTTCAGCGACGTATTGCAGTGACAGCAGCGTCGTTCCCACGGCCATCGGCACCAGCGCGGGCCATAGCGGGGGATTCCATACGGTGCCGGTGGTCCAGCCACCTTCCCAGGCTTCCCAGACATAGATCCAGGAGCCGTAGGCCAGCGCTCCACAGAAGGCCAACCCGATCAGAGAGGCCGTGAGTCGCATGACCTTCTGGGCCATGCCGCTCAGCGCGTCCGGCAGGATGGTGATGGCGACATGGCCGCCGGTCATCAGCACATAGGGGCTGCCCAGCAGCATGGCGGCGGTGACGGAGAACACCGTGAATTCGGTCTGCCAACTGGTGCTCATGCCGAGGATGTAGCGAATGAAGACCATCTGGCAGATAACCAGCACACCGGCGATGAACAGCGCTGAGGCAAGATAGGCGGTGATTCGAGACAGGACGTCCATCGTGCGGATGAAGCCGCCGACGACACCGGATCGTTGAGCAAGGGATTGAGAGTGAGCCATTTTAATGATGTCCTCCCGAGTGAAAGGGCGCCGGCCACCGTGGCGGCCGGCGCGTGTCTCAAGTGGTCAGGACTCACTCCACGGCCAGGGCGGCATCGATGATCGCCTGACCGTTGGGCACATTCTCGGCAAAGTTCTTGTAGGAGGTCTCCCGGGCAATCTCGAGCCAGGCGTTGTAGTCCTCCTCGCTCATGCGCACCACCTCGATTCCATTCTCCTCGTAGACCTCGACCATCTGTTGGTCGATGGCCGCGGCCTCGGCGGAGAAGAACTCCTCCGCGGCCTTGCCCGCCTCCATCAGTGCGGCCTGCTGCTCCTCGTTGAGGCCCTGCCAGACCTGGTCGGAGATCAGCACCGGCTCGTACATGAACCACAGGGCGAAATCGCCCGGCTCGGTCAGGCACTCGACCTGCTCATAGAGACGGAAGGAGATGAACGACATCGAGGAGGTATTGGCGGCATCGAGCACACCCGTCTGCATGGCGGTGTAGACCTCGGAGGAGGGCATCGAGGCGATCGATGCCCCAGCGGCCTGCAGCATCTGCTCGAAGGCCGGCCCGGCGGCGCGGATGTTCTGGCCGCGCACGGTATCCGGTGAGGTGATGCACTGCTCGCTGGAGGCGAAGCCACCCGACAGCCAGGTATCGGCCAGTACCCGCGCCCCCCCTTCCTCGATGACCGCGTGGATCATCTCCATGTATTCGGAGTCGTTGAGGCGCTTGGCATGCTCGTGGTTGCGTACCAGGCCGGGCATCAGGGTGGCGGAAAATTCCGGATGACGACCGCTGGCATAGTCCAGTGGTAGCAGGGTGAGGTCCAGGCGGCCGCGGACCAGGGCGCCCCACTGCTCGTTGGCCCTGAACAGTGACTGGCCGGGGTAGACCTGCATGGTGAGGCCCACATCCGCTTCGGCGATGTGGCGAGCCATCATCTGTACCATTTCGTCGCGAACGTCTCCCTGGCCGCCGGGGAACTGGTGTGAGGCACGAAGGACGGTGTCGGCCGAGGCGATGCTGCTGAAGGCAATGGCGAGTCCGAGCGCTGCGGTAGCGGCAGGCTTGAGTTGGCGTGTCATCTTGAAGCTCCAGAATTTGTTTTTGTGTATGGTTGTTTCTGTGTCTAGTGTTTATCAGTCGAGCTGATATATACATCAATAGACCTCATGTATATTGATGTCAACGTTTGCCGGACGAAATCGTCAGCAGGTAAACCAGCAGGCAAAGTAGAGTGAGTGGTGGGGTGGTCATGTCATGGAGGTGTGTCGTGGAGGTGATGGATGAGCAGCGTTAAACGATCGAGCGCACAGCGGCTCAGGGATGCTCTGGAGGATGACATCATCAACGGCCGGCTGGCGCCGGGAGAGCGGCTCGATCCGGAGGCGCTGGGGCGGGAGTTCAGCGTTTCGCGCACGCCCGTGCGCGAAGCGATTCAGCAACTGGTGGCCAGTGGCCTGGTCACGGTGTCACCCAAGAAGGGTACCTTCGTTGCCCGGATCGGCATCGACCAGCTGATCGAGATGTTCGAAGTAATGGCGGAACTGGAGGGGATGTGCGGGCGCCTGGCAGCACGGCGTATCAGCGAAGAGGAGCTGGGCGCTCTTCACGATGCCTTTCGGCGCTGTGAAGCGGCAGCCAAGGCGGGGGATACCGACGAGTATTACTACGAAAACGAGACCTTCCACGACTGCATCTACACGGCCAGCCACAATGGCTTCCTGGCGCAGGAGGCGCGGCAGCTGAAGCAGCGGCTCAAGCCCTATCGCCGCCTGCAGCTTCAGGTGCGCCAGCGCATGGGCGGCTCGCTTGCCGAACATCGCAAGATCGTCGCCGCCATCGAGCAGGGCGAGGCGGAGCTCGCGGAGCAGGCGCTGCGCGAGCATGTGCTGATTCAGGGCGAGCGGTTCAGCGATTTCATCGCCAGCGTCAAGAAGCTGGATTCCTCCGCGACGGCAAGCTGACGATGGCCACCACCGCACACAATGTTCTTGCAGGGACCTGACATGAGCGACTATCTGCTGGAGGAGGCCACGCTGAGCAGCGGGGCCATGTACCGTCTCTTCTCGGGCAGCGTCTGCCCGCGCCCCATCGCCTGGGTGTCGACGCTTGATCACGACGGCAACGCCAACCTGGCACCGTTCTCGTTCTTCAATGTGGTGAGCGTGGCGCCGCCGGTGCTGGGCTTTTCGCCGCTGCTCAATGGCGAGGGGCAGCCCAAGGACACCATCCGCAACCTGGAGCAGGTGGGGGAGTGCGTGATCCATATCAGCGGCGAAGGGCTGGTGGAGGAGATGAACGCCACCAGCGCTGGCTTGCCTCACCACGAGGATGAGTTCGCTCTGGCTGGGCTGGAGAAGCTGCCGATGCCGGGGGTATCGGTTCCGAGAGTGGCGGGCGCGCCGGTGGCCTTCGGCTGCAAGCTGCGTGAGATCATTCGCTTCGGCGACCAGCCCCTGGCCGGCAACCTGGTGCTGGCTGAGGTGGTGTCGATCCATGTGGACGACAGGGTGTGGAATGGCCGCCACGTATCCATCGATGCGTTACGACCGATCGGGCGCATGGCCGGCAACGACTACGCCCGGACCAGCGATCTCTTCGTGGTCGAGCGGCCGGTGTCGGGTGGTACGCCGCGCTAGGTCTAGGTGTTGGTTGACTCGGCCAGGTTGGTGACCGGGCGGCCCGCGGCGAAGGCGAGCAGGTTGTCGAAGGCATCGCCGAAGTAGAGCTCGTAGCTGTCCTTCTCCACATAGCCGAGGTGGGGCGTGGCGAGGAAGTTGGGCAGCTCGAGCAACGGGTGATGGGTCACCGGCTCCTCGTCGAACACATCCACGGCGGCCTGTCCCGGGCGGCCTGCGCGCAGCGCGTTCTCCAGGGCGTCGGCCTCGATCAGCGGGGCACGGCTGGTGTTGATCAGCAGGGCAGTGGGCTTCATGCGCGCCAGGTGGTCGGCGGTGACGATGCCGCGGGTGCCGTCGTTGAGGCGAAGGTGCAGGCTCAGCACGTCGCTGTGCGCGAACAGCGCATCCTGGCTCGCGGCGACCTCGACACCGTCCTCGGCGGCCCGCGCCCGGGTGCCCTCGCGCCCCCATACCAGCACCTGCATCTCGAAGGCCTGGCCGTAGCGGGCCACCAGCCGACCTATCTTGCCGTAGCCGAAGATGCCCAGGGTGCGCCCCTTCAGGCCGGTGCCAGGGTGCGCTGCCAGTGGCCGGCCTTGAGGTTCTCGAATTCCTCGGGAATATGGCGCATGGCGGCCATGACCAGCCCCCAGGTGAGCTCGGCGGCGGCATTGGGTGAGCCGGTGCCGGCCATGACCGTGACGCCCTGGCGGCGGCAGGCATCCATGTCCACATGGGCCGCGCCGCCACCGGTCTGGCTGATTGCCTTGAGGTTGGGCAGGCGCGCCAGCAGCTCGGCGGTGATCGGCGTGCGTTCGCGAATCAGAACCAGTGCCTCGGCGTCGTGGAAGCGTTCGGCCAGGGCGTCCAGGTCGGTGACCGTGTCGTTATGGATGGTGACGTCGTGCCCCGCCAGCTTGGCGAAGGCATCGAGGGTGCGTACACAGTCCTGATAGTCATCGGATATTACAATCTTCATCCGGGAGTCCTTGTTCCTGTCGAAGCCGAATCTCTGCAAGGCTGATCGTAGCGGTTTTCGGTCATCGTTGCTGCTGGTCTTGCTCGGTAGGCTCCACTGATAATCGATTTTTCCTGTTGACAGATATTTTCTACTTGCCTAGTCTCAATTCCATGTGTGTATGGTATACCAAGGCTTGAAGCCGGCGTGCCATGGGCCCGAGCCACTGGTAACGCATCGAGAAAACGCATCGAGGTTGCCCTGGATATGCCATCCCTGGGAGAGTTCAAGCAAGGCCTGATCAAGGACTACAACGACGTCAACAACCGCATCTTCGGCATTGGTGTGGTGCGCCAGAAGGTCGATGTCGTTGGCGACAAGCTGATCATCATTGCCCTGCACAAGCGGGTGCCCTCCCTGGCCTACCTGAGTGCACTCAACAGCAATGTCAGTGAGCTGGCCGATCACTATCTGATCAAGGGGTTCAAGAACGAATTCAAACAGCTTCTGGTAGAGAAATACGGTTTCGATGTGATGACGATCTTCAAGGATTACGACGCCGAAGCCGAGCTTTCCGCTACCGTGGTGGTGATGGAAAAGGATGTACGCGACTACCTCTGAGAGCTTGAGTGCTACAGAGAATAGCCCGTAAATCTTCGACGAGAGATCGTTGACTGGTGATGTGAACTCGCCCTGAAGCGGTGAGTGCTCAATGACCGTCAGCCCAACCCGAGGCAAGTGCCTCCGGGTTGTGCTGGCGGTTTTTTTTGTTATGAGAGGAGGAAAACCATGGCTAACGTGGCTGATATCGTAAACGCACTGAGCGTGATCACCGGGGGGAGGACGGTGTCGTCCATGGCAGAGGTGGAGCGTGGCGATCACCCGTTCGTGATCCTCAAGTCATCAGGGATTCACGGGAAGTCCGTACTGGAGATTCCCGGCCTGATCTATGGCGATCCGAACAAGGCGATCCGCAAGGTGGCTGTCTGCATGACCATGACCGAGCTGGTCATCGAACTGGCAGGAGCCACGGGGGTGGATGCCGTGGTGGCGCATCATCCCATTGCGGATGCGGCCAGCTGCGGTGGGGTGACCCTGAAGAACTACCTGGACCTCTACGACGTGGCAGGGCTTGAGTGTCACGAAGCCTTCCATGGCCTGCATCCGGGCATACCCTTCCTGCACGGTCACAAGGTGGTCAAGGGAAGCATTGCCTATGGCGGCGTTCACGGCAATATCATGTTCGTTGGCAAGGCGCTCACCGAGGTCAATACCCTTGGCGATATTCTCGACCGGCTGGGACGCTACATGGCGCTCGACCAGGATCGGGCACTGCTGGCGGAAGAGCGTCTCGTTAGAGGTATCGAGGCGATCCGGGAGACCAGCGTCGAGACCAGTGGGTTCATCCATCTCGGGTCACGCGAAAGTCGGGTCGAGAATATCCTGCACATCTTTCCGCATACCGGTTTCTCACCCAATAACCTGCGGCAGGCGGTGGAGGAGAATCCCGATACCGATACCGTGGTTGCCTCCATAAGCCGCGTCTATGCCGGACATGAGCTGCTCGAGACCGCCGAGGAACTGGGCCTGAATTTCATTGTGGGAAACTGCCATGTCATGGAAATTCTGGAGAATGGTCTGCCCCTGGCCTACGCCCTTGATGAGTTGCTCGACGGGGTGGAAGTCGTGCTGTTCCGGGATCGGGTTACCTCTACCCCCGTGAAGATGGTGGGAAATTCCGCTCTGCAGACCTATGCGAAAGAGATGTCGGCCCAGCACTTGCTTGGCAAGAATGCCATGAGCAACGTGTGACGATTCCGGATTTTCACAAGCGGTTCAATAACAAGAGACTTGCCATGAAGACTTCCGTTACTACCCCAGACTCGAAGAAAGAAAAGCTACCCGACAGCAAGCGAGCATGGAAGAAGATCGAGGTGGTCGGCATCGTGCTGCTCGGTGTCTGCCTGCTGCTGCTGATGTTCTCGCCGACGAGCCTGTCGGGCCTGTTCAACTCGATCATGGAGTCGGTTCAGCCGGTGGTCGTCGATGTATTCCTGACCGGGGTGGTGGGTACAGCCATCATCGTCAGCGTCATTATCGGACGGCTGCTGGAAAGGCTGGGCTTCACCGACGCGCTGGTGCGTATCTTCGTGCCGGCCATGAAGCTGATAGGGGTGAACCCCGCCGTCATCATTCCCAGCGTCTACAACATATTCGGCGACATCAACGCGGCCGGGAAGATCTCGGGGCCTATCCTGAAGCGGGCTGGTGCCACCAAGGATGAACAGAAGCTGGCCATTGCCACCATGGTGCAGTCGCAGCAGTCATTCTCCACGTTCATGCTGGGGATGATGGCGCTGACCTTTGCCGGCGTGAATGTCTTTGTCGTGGTGCTGCTGGCAGTCTTCATGCCGCTGATTGTCTCGCCGCTGCTGCTGTCCAAGCTGCTCTACCGCGACGTTAAGCGGGTCGAGATCGGCAACCTGCCGACCTTCACCCCGGAGCGCGACTTCTTGCCGACGATGTTCAGCGCCGCCCGGGAGGGGGTGGAACTGCTGCTGTTGATCCTGATTCCAGCGGTGGCCCTGGTGTTCGCGGTGATCGGTGTGCTGGATTACATCGGCATCTGGGCGACGATCGAATCGTCGCTGGGCAGCGTCATGCTGTTCTTGAACATCCATCCGGAAACCGGCGTACTGTCGATACTGGTCAGCCCGACCCTAGCCATGGGTCAGCTCCAGGCGATGGCGGGGGAGATCGATCCCTCCCTGGTGGTCGGCTCCTTCGTCCTGGCCTCGTCGGGCCTGCCCCTGTCGGCGGTATTCGGCCAGGTACCGGTGGTCTGGGCGGAAAGTTCGGACTTGAGCGAGCGTGAGGCGATGGGGGCCGCCGTGCTGGGAATCACGATGCGGCTGGCGACGGCATTCCTCATCGCCTTCTTCGTGACACCGCTGGTGGTCTGACGCCTATGACATGGCCATCGGTTGGCGAGCACCCGAGCGGCTCAGCAACTGGTCGGCCAGGTCTTGGAAGTCGTTGGCCACGTAGTCGAAGCTCGGGTCGATGGTGAGATCGGGCCTGGCATGCGGCCCGAACTCCAGCGGCCGCATCACGAAGGCGGTACGCAGCCCCTCGCTGTGTGCAGCCTTGAGGTCGTCCTGGTGGGCGGCCACCATCATGATCTGTTGGGGGCTGAGGTCCAGCAGCCGGGCTGCCATGCGGTAGACTTCGGGGTCGCGCTTGTAGTGTCGGGCCAGTTCGGCCGAGAGGACGCAGTCCCACGGCAGGCCGGCCTGCTTGGCCATATTGACCAGCAGCGACATGTTGCCGTTGGAGAGCGGGGTCAGGATGAATCGCTCGCGCAGACGGTGCATGCCGCCCACGGCATCGGGCCAGGGCTTGAGCCGGTGCCAGGCACGATTGAAATTGGCCTTGTCGGCTTCCGACAGCCCGGTAATGCCGAATTCGTCGAGCAGACGATCGAGCGTCATGCGGTGCAGCTGGTCCAGGGAGGTCCAGGAGAGGCGTCCCTGGCGAACCCGGTTCATCGAGGGGGCATAGCCGGCACGCCAGGCATCGGCAAAGGCGGCCCAGTCGACATCCAGGCCACGGGCTCGTCCCAGGGACTCCCCTTCACGGATCACGCTACTGCGCCAGTCGACCACGGTGCCGAAGACATCGAAGGCCAGGCAGCGGATATCGGCGAGTTGTGGTGGGGTCAGGCTCATGCCATCACTTCCTTGTCAGACGCTAGTCCACACTGTAATTGTATGCAATTCGGCTCGATTTCCGCCAAATGTAGGCCTACAGTGCTTCTCATGCAAATAGTTGTGCACGATTTGCATTGCGACCTTGGTCGACACCCGGCAGGGAGCCGGGTCGGCAAGGCGCCCCGGGCCGGATTCTCACTGCAAGGAGCCAATCAATGACTGCTGCCGACCGCGTCTATCAGATCATCCGGAAACGGATCCTCGACGGGCAATACCCTGCTGGTAGTTATGTGCGTGAAGCGGCCATCGGCCAGGAGCTTGAGCTCAGCCGAACGCCGATTCGTGAAGCCCTGAGGCGGCTGGTGTCGGATGGCTGGGTAGAGGCCATTCCCCATCACGGTGCCCAGGTGGTTTCCTGGACCCAGCGTGACGTGGAGGAGGTGTTCGAGCTGAGGGTCCTGCTCGAGCCCCAGGTGGTGCGCCGCGCGGCCTCACGCATCGAACCTGGCCAGCTGGACAAGCTCGAGTCGCTGGCCGGGCGGATGGAAGCGCTGTGTCGAGACGAGGGTGAGAGTGCCATCGAAGAGATCGCCATCCTCAACGATGACTACCATGCCCTGCTCATGGCGGCGGCGGGCAGCCCGCGTCTTCAGCGCCTGCTGGAAACCATCGTCCAGGTGCCGGTCTCGCGTCGCAGCTATCACCACTATACCCGGGAGGAGCTGGCCGGCAGCATGCACCATCATCGCGAACTGCTGCGTGCCCTGGCCGCCGGGGATGGCGAGTGGGCGGCATCGGTGATGCGGGCCCACCTGCTGGCGGCACGGGCAGCCCAGATGCGCTTCGCAGCCTGCGTGGAGGAGCCCAAGGTTGCCAGGGGTGTCGCTGCTTCGACCTCCGGCCCCGCCTAGGCCTTGCTTTACCCTGTGGCATCCAGTACCGCCTGGCCGCAGGGAATGTTGCACGGGGAGCCTTGTCACACCAGGGTGAACCCCATCTTCACGTGCCCAGTTGCCATTCGGAGCCGCCATGTTTCCCCCGTTCACCCTTCGTTACTCCCGTCTGCCCGAGCGTTTCTTCGCGCCCTTCGATCCCGTGCCCGTGACGTCGCCCCGGCTGGTGGCCTTCAACCGACCCCTTGCCCGGGAACTGGGCTTCGACCTGGAGGCGTTCGATGGGGAAGAGGCCGCCGTGTGGTTTTCCGGCAACGTGGTACCACCGGGTGCCGAGCCCTTGGCCCAGGCCTATGCCGGACACCAGTTCGGCGGTTTCGTGCCCCGGCTGGGGGATGGCCGCGCCGTGCTGCTGGGTGAGGTGACAGACCGGGAGGGTCGGCTGCGTGATATCCAGCTCAAGGGGGCTGGCTGTACGCCGTTCTCCCGAGGGGGAGATGGTCGCGCGCCGCTGGGGCCGGTGCTGAGGGAGTACCTGGTGAGCGAGGCCATGCACGCCATGGGCATTCCCACTACCCGGGCCCTGGCGGCGGTGACCACCGGCGAACGGGTGGTCCGTGGCATTCCCGAGCCAGGTGCCATCCTGACCCGTGTGGCCGCCAGCCATATCCGGGTCGGCACCTTCCAGTACTTTGCCGCCCGCGGCGATACCGATGCCGTGCGTGAACTGGCCGACCATGTGGTGTCGCGACACTATCCCGAGCTTGGCAAGCTGTCCGGCAATGAGCGCTACCTGGCGCTGATCCAGGCGATACAGGCCCGTCAGGCGGCGCTGGTGGCGCGCTGGATGGGAGTGGGTTTCATCCATGGCGTCATGAACACGGACAACACCACCGTCTCGGGGGAGACCATCGACTACGGGCCCTGCGCCTTCATGGAAACCTACGATCCCGGTACGGTGTTCAGCTCCATTGACGAGGGTGGGCGTTACGCCTATTCCAACCAGCCCTGGATCGCCCAGTGGAACCTGGCGCGGTTGGCCGAGACCCTGCTGCCGCTGATCGACAGCGACCCGGAGCGGGCAGTGGAACGGGCCACGGAGCTGATACAGGCCTACCCGGCGCAGTACGAGACCGAATGGCTGGCCGTGATGCGCGCCAAGCTGGGCCTGACCCTCGAGGACGGAGGCGACCAGCGACTGGTCGAGTCGCTGCAGGAAGCCATGCACCAGGGGCATGCCGACTTCACCCTGACCTTCCGTCAGCTCTGTGAGTGCGCCCACTCCTCGGCAGGTGACGCAGCGCTTATCGAATTGTTCGAGCACCCGGAGGGCATCGAGGCCTGGCTCGCACGCTGGCGCGAGCGTCTGTCCCGGGAGCCGGCGACCCCCGCCGAGCGTGCCCGGCAGATGCGGCGCGTCAATCCCCTCTATATACCGCGCAACCACCGGGTCCAGCAGGCGTTGACCGCGGCCATGGACGAGGACGACTTCACCCCCTTCGAGGCGCTGCTCGCCGTGGTCACCCGGCCATTCGAGGAGCAGCCCGGCCGCGAGGCCTACACCCTGCCGGCATCGCCCCGCGAGCGGGTCTTCCGCACCTTCTGCGGGACCTGAGCGCTGCGAAGAACTCAAAAAAAGACGCCCGGGTTGATCCCGGGCGCCCCTGTCCTATCGACGGTATGGCCAGGGAAAGCGCCTGGCTCACGGCCTGTTACTGCTGGAGCATCTCCAGATCGAAGCGGTCGGCGTTCATCACCTTGGTCCAGGCCTTGATGAAGTCCTTCATGAACTTCTCCTGGTTGTCGTCCTGGGCGTACACCTCGGCGTAGGAGCGCAGGATGGAGTGGGAGCCGAACACCAGGTCGATGCGACTGGCGGTCCACTTAACCTGGTCGGTCTTGCGGTCGCGAATCTCGTAGAGATTGTTGCCCACCGGCTTCCAGGTGTTGCCCATGTCGGTCAGGTTGACGAAGAAGTCGTTGGTCAACTGGCCTTCACGATTGCTGAACACGCCGTGCTTGTTGCCGCCGTGGTTGGTTCCCAACATCCGCATGCCGCCGATCAACACGGTCATCTCGGGGGCGGTCAGGCCCATCAACTGGGCGCGGTCCAGCAGCATCTCCTCTGGCTTGACTATGTAGTCCTTCTTCTGCCAGTTGCGGAAGCCATCGGCCAGCGGCTCCAGGTATTCGAAGGAGGCGGCGTCGGTCATTTCGTCAGTGGTATCGCCACGGCCCTTCAGGAAAGGAACGCGGATGTCGTGGCCAGCCGCCTTGGCGGCTTTTTCGATCCCCACGCTGCCGGCGAGTACGATCACATCGGCCACGCTGGCGCCGGTTTCGCTGGAGATCTGCTCGTATACCTTGAGCACCCTGGCCAGCCGCTCGGGTTCATTACCCTCCCAGTCTTTCTGTGGTGCCAGGCGGATGCGGGCACCGTTGGCGCCACCGCGCATGTCGGAACCCCGGAAGGTGCGAGCGCTGTCCCAGGCGGTGGTGACCATCTCGCCGATGGACAGGCCGCTTTCGGCGATCCTTTCCTTGACCACTTCTTCACAGTAGTCCGTATTGCCGGCCGGAACCGGGTCCTGCCAGATCAGGTCTTCAGAGGGGGCTTCCGGACCGATGTAACGGCTCTTGGGCCCAAGATCGCGGTGGATCAGTTTGAACCAGGCGCGAGCGAAGCAGTCCTTGAAGTACTCGGGATCCGCCATGAATTTCTCGCAGATGTCCCGGTATTTCGGGTCCATCTTCATGGCCATGTCGGCATCGGTCATGATCGGGTTGTGGCGAATGGACGGGTCGCTGGCATCGACCGGCTTGTCCTCCTCCTTCATGTTCACCGGTTCCCACTGATTGGCGCCGGCGGGGCTCTTCTTCAGTTCCCACTCGTGACCGAACAGCAGGTCAAAGTAGCCCATGTCGAATTTGGTCGGGTGCGTGGTCCAGGCCCCTTCGATACCTGAAGTCACTGCATTGGCTGCCTTGCCCTTCATGTTGGGGTTGTTCCAGCCGAACCCCTGCTCCTCGACGTCGGTCGCCTCGGGCTCGGGGCCGAGTGCTTCGGCATCGCCGTTGCCGTGACATTTGCCAACGGTGTGGCCGCCAGCGGTCAGGGCCGCGGTTTCCTCATCGTCCATTGCCATGCGGGCGAAGGTTTCACGTACCTGCTCGCCGGTCTTGAGCGGGTCCGGCTGGCCGTTGACGCCTCCGGGTTCACGTAGATCAGGCCCATCTGCACCGCGGCCAACGGGTTCTCCATGGTGTCGGGCTTCCCGACATCGCCATAGCGCTCGTCGGAGGGGGCTAGCCACTCCTTCTCGGCGCCCCAGTAGATGTCCTTCTCGGGGTGCCAGATGTCCTCGCGACCGAAGGAGAAGCCAAAGGTCTTCAGGCCCATGGACTCATAGGCCTCGTTGCCGGCCAGAATCATCAGGTCGGCCCAGCTGACCTTGTTGCCGTACTTCTTCTTGATCGGCCACAGCAGGCGGCGCGACTTGTCCAGGCTGGCGTTGTCCGGCCAGCTGTTGATGGGGGCGAAGCGCTGGTTGCCGGTGCCGCCGCCACCGCGTCCGTCGGCGATGCGGTAGGTGCCCGCAGCATGCCAGGCCATGCGTATCATCAGGCCGCCGTAGTGGCCCCAATCGGCCGGCCACCACTCTTGGCTGTCGGTCATCAGGGCTTGCATGTCCTTCTTCAGCGCGTCGAAGTCAAGGTTCTTGACGGCTTCACGATAATCGAAGTCCTCGCCCATCGGGCTGGTCTTGCGATCGTGCTGATGAAGGATGTCAAGGTTCAGGCTTCCGGCCACCACTCCATGTTCGAACTACCTGCGGCAGTGTTGCCGCCGTGCATTACCGGGCACTTGCCTGTGTTCTGCTCATTACCCATACCGCTCTCCAATCAAGGTTGCGTTGATAGAACGGCCACCCATGAATAGACGATGGCGGTTCGGGGGACATTGAGCCATATCAACCTTCGGTTACCAGATGGCGAAGGCGGCTCCACATCCGACTCCCCCCAACCTACTCCCCATGAATCCATTAGCACAATGCGAAATTGTCGACCATGCTGATAGCCAAACTTTATAGGGCAGTCGGCCATGGAGGTGCTATGCCAGCCGGCCCATTCGTCAATGGATCATGCCGGGCAGCCAGGTGGTGATTTCGTGCCCGGCCAGGGGAACGGTCGGGCCATGCAGAACCGAACCGAAACGGGCCCTGATATCAGGGCCCGTTGCGGTCATGCAGCGCGATTCATACCAGCTCGCGCTGCTCCTCCTTTGCCTTGCGGCGGTCACGCATCACGGCGCGGCAGATCACCACCAGCACCCCCAGGGTAATGGCGGGCCAGATCAGGACGTAGAAGCCTAGAAGAAATGTCATGTGGGGTTCTCCTGTGCGGTGCCGGTCGTCGGCACCGCGTTGTCATGGGGCGAGTGAGCGATCAGCGCTGGGTGGCCAGATTGGCCGCGGCTGTCTGGCCGCCTGGCGTGACGGGCTCGGGGCGCTGCGCTTCGTAGTCACCCACCTGCTCGCCAATGGTGGCGAAGTCGAAGTCCGGCTGGCGGCTCATCAGGCTCATGACCACGCAGACCAGGGTGCTGGCGCCATAGGCGGTCAGCGAGGCCAGCAGTACGGTGTAGTCACGCAGGAAGTCGGTGGCAAACACCAGCATCGCCACCAGCGCCAGGGCGGCGGCGATGAAGCCGGCAATGCGGCCCAGAAAGCCGAACACCATCAGGCCGATGATCACGCCGCCACCGATGCTTGCCAGCACCTCGAAGAACAGGCCGCTGCCGCCGCTCATGGGCAGCAACTCGAAGCGGGCCAGGCAGAACAGCACCATGGCGACCAGTACCGAGGTAGTGAAGGCCTGGTTGGTGACCCGGTTCCAGAAACAGCTGGCGATGACCGGGAAGACGATGGCCCCCCACAGCGCGCCGACGAACACCAGCATCACCAGGATATCCAGCGAGAAGCTGGCGAAGACAATGCCCACCGCGGTGGCGATGATCATGGTCAGGCGACCCACCAGCAGCATGCGCTTGGGGTCGGCCTTGCCGCGGGCCAGGTTCTTGCCGTAGACGTCGGCCATCATGATCGCCGACAGTGCCGAGAGGTCGGAGTCGGCGGTGGAGGAGAGCGAGCCGATCACCAGGATGAAGAACATTGCAATGAACACTGGCGGCAGATAGGTGGAAACCATCTGCGGGATCAGGTTGTTCATGTCGCCGCCCATGGGTTCGACCCCCAGGGTCAGTGCCATCAGGCCGATCATGCCCAGTCCGATGACGATGGCGCCGTAGCCGATGGTGGCGGTGATGAAGGTGGGTTTGATGTGGCTCTCGTTGACCGCGAACAGGCGCTGGGAAATGGTCTGGTTGCCGATCGCGTAGGCCAGCACGGCGACGAAGAAGGGCGCGCCTGGTAGAGGATGGCATCCATGGAGAAGAGGTTGGCCTGCTCGGCGGTCAGGTTACCCAGGCCGGCTACCAACTCGCTGGGGCCGCCCATGGAGAAGAACACCGCAGGAATGATCACGATGGCAATCGCCATCAGTGCCACCAGCTGGGCGAAGTCGGTCATCACCGAGGCGCGGAAGCCCGACCACAGCGTATAGAGCAGTACGCCGAAGCCGGCAATGATCACCCCGGCCTGGAAGGAGAGCGGCGAGAGCACCGAGACCAGCGCACCGGCGGCGGTGAAGTTGACCATCAGGCTGATGACGCTGCCCAGCACGTTGGAGAGTGCCAGGATCAGCTGGCTGGAAGAGCCGTGTCGGGCGTGGATCAGCTCGCCCAGGGTGTGGGCATTGGGGGCGAGCTTGCGGAAGCGCCGTCCGAAGGGGTAGATGAACAGGATCATCAGTGCCCCCCAGAGCCCGTAGTGGATGGGGCCCGAGACGCCATAGGTATAGCCCGAGGTGGCGGCGGCGTAGAAAGAGGCGGCCCAGATCCAGGTGGCGGTCATGCTGGCCGCACCCATGCCGAAGCCCACGCGGTGATTGGAGACCATGAAGGCGTCGGCGTCTTCGTTCTTCTTGCGGATGCCGAGCGTCATCAGGTAGGTGCCGCCGTAGAAGGCGAAGAGCAGCAGCAGGACGGTCGGGATCGAGAATTGGTAGAGCGATTCACTGTTCAAGGGCAGTCCCCGGTAGATGGAACGGACACGCCCGGGCAGGTCGATCAGGCCGACATGCCGGGCGGAGGGAGAAGCTGGGGCATGCCATGGCCGCAAGACGGGCCAGCGCAACCGAGTGCCCGGGCAGGCGCCAGCGGACACGGAGCATGGTGCAGCCTCGGTGAGCTATCGTGAGCTGTCTTGAGCTATCGGGCGGACACGGCAATGCAACGCCGTTTAACAGCGTTATCCCAGGGTGGTGAGGCTGGGCGGCGGGCGGCGCGGCATGCACAGGCCCTCATCGGCATAGTGAGGCGACATGGAGATCTTCTCTATCGAATGGCGTCGGCGGTGGACAGTCGAAATGCCGACGATCCAGTCTGCGCTCGGGCAAGACCAAGGGTGTCCCGTAGCGGGACTGTCAGGGATCTGGAATCAGCGCTCTTGCCTGATCCAAGGGTCGCCTACCCTACGTCCCCCCCATGAAAAAGTCCAATCGGCGTTGAATCGGCTGGGAATGGCGCCGAGCTGCGCCGAAACCCCGCACCTTCTCTGCCATGCGGAATGTGGGGGTTTCGGCTCTGGATCGGGTTCAGTTGATCATTCCCGGCAGCCAGGTGGCGATGGCCGGGAAGGCGATCAGCAGGGCGACCAGCAGCATCGAGCAGAGGATATAGGGAATCGCCGCGGCGTAGATCTCGCGCATGGTGGTGCCCTTGGGTGCCACTCCCTTCATCACGAACAGCAGCAGCCCAAGCGGTGGCGTCGAGAAGCTGATCTCCAGCGCCAGCAGCACGATGATGCCAAACCAGATCGGGTCGAAACCCAGCACCTGGGCCAGCGGGAAGAAGAACGGCACCGTCAGCATCATGATGGAGATCTGCTCCATGAAGGTGCCGAGTACCAGCAGCACGGCGAACATCGCCAGCAGCATCAGGACAGGCGCCAGGTCGAAGCTGGTAGCCCACTGGATCAGGCCGCTGGAGGCGCCGGAGAAGGCCAGCAGCTGGCTGAAGGTGGCGGAGCCGAACACGATCAGGTAGGCCATCAGCGTGACCTTCAGCGCCCCGGTGACCGACAGCTTGAACGCCTCCCAGGTCATGCAGCGGAAGATGAAGGCCAGCACCATGGCGCCCAGGGCCCCGAACGCGGCCGCCTCGGAAGGAGTGGCGAAGCCCATCAGCATCAGCGCCACGATCAGCACCATGACGCTGATCATCGGCAGGATGTCGGTGAGGATCAGCATCAGCTTCTGCTTGAGGGGGACCGGTTCCAGCTCGTAGTTCGGTGCCGCCGAGGGGTCGATGCGGGTATGGATCCAGATGGTGGCGATATAGAGGCAGGCGAGCACCAGGCCCGGAAGGATACCCGCGATCAGCAGGGCGCCGATGTCGATCTTGGCCAGGGTGGCCAGCAGTACCGCCAGCGCCGAGGGGGGAATGATGATGGCCAGGCCGCCGGTGCCCAGGATCGGGCCGATGGCCATGTGCTTCTTGTAGCCGCGGCGCTCCATCTCGGGCACCAGCAGCGAGCCCATCAGCGCCGTGGATCCCATGGAGGAGCCGCTGAGGGTGGAGAAACCGGTACCCCCCACCACGGTGACGTAGGAGAGCCGGCCGGGCACCTTGCCCATCAGCTGGTCGATGGCATTGAACATCTTCATGCCCATGCCGGTACGGAAGAACAGCTCCCCCATCAGCAGGAACAGCGGAATCGGCACCAGGTTGAAGCTCGACAGGGCACCGAAGCCGTTGTTGAGCATCTGGATGATGCCGTTCTGCCCGCCCATGAAGTACCAGGCGCCGATGACGTTGGCGGCCAGGAACGCCAGTGCAATGGGCGTGCCGATGGCCATGAAGGCGAGGATCAGGCCAGGAGAAAGGCCAGGGCCAGATACCATTCCATTATTCTTTTATCCCCGCTTCGCCGCTGTGAAGTATGTCTCGACCCACCACGAAGCGGGCGAATTCGATGGCCATCAGAGAGAAACACACCGGGTAGGCGATGGTGAGAATCCACTTGGGTACGAAGAAGGCGCGCACGTCGTAGTCGCTGCGCTGAATGTTGAGCATCACCAGGTCATAGCCCTTCCAGGCCAGTACCACGCAGACCGTGACGCAGAGCAGGGCGACCAGCCGGCTCAGCACCTGCAGGGCCAGCGGTGGCAGGATCGATGTCAGCAGTTCGATGTGCACGTGTCCCTTGTGCCTGACCAGCCAGGGCGCACCCAGCAGCGTCAGGTAGAACATGGCGTACTCGGTGGAGAGGAAGAACCAGGCCGAGGGCTGCAGGCCCAGGTTGCGGATCACCACGGAGAGCACGATGGCCACCATCAGCCATACCAGCATGATGGCGGCCAGCAGGGCCATGCCGTTCAGCAGTAGCAGGTAGGCGCGAGTTGCGTATCGCATAGCGTCATCCAGGGCCCGGCAGCTAGCCGAGGGGGAACGGAAAGATGAACCGGCCGCCTGGCGGCCGGTTCATCGTGCCTCAGAGGTCGTTGAACTTCTCGATCAGCTCGTCGTAGTGCTCGAGGCCCATGGGGTGACGCTCCATCTGGCGGCGCATGCGCTCCCAGGTGGCTTCACGGGCGGCTTCGGAAAAGCGCTCGCCGGCCTCGCCTTCCAGGCGGAAGACCTGCATGCCGTCGGCTTCCAGCTCTGCCAGCTGCTCCTCCGCCAGCACCTCGAAACGCTCGGCGCTTGCCCGCTCATGCTCGATGGCCACTTCCTGGAGGATCTGCTGCGCCTCTTCGCTCAGGCCGTTCCAGCTATCCAGGTTGAGAATGACGCCCATGTCGGTGGAGAAGAAGTCGGGGTCGATCCGGTAGTTGAGGAAGCGATCCCAGTTGAGGTCCTTGAGACCGATCTGGGTCCAGCCGGTGGCGTTGACCACGTTGCGCTCCAGCGCCGAGTAGACATCGGTGGTGGGAAGGCTGATCGGCTGGGCACCCAGGTAGTCCTGGAAGAAGGCGTCGTAGACCGGGTTGCTGCGCAGCGTCATGCCGGACACGCTGAGGTTGCCGTCGTCGTCCAGGCGGGGTTCGTTGATCGTGTAGAGGTTGTAGCTGACCCCGCTGTCGAACCAGCCAGGTAATAGGTGCCCATCTTATCCTGGTGGATCTGGTTGAGCAGGTCGATACCGCCGTTCTCACGGGCATGGATGGCATTGGTGTTCGAGGCGACCAGGGCATCGCGCTCCGGCACGGTGCCGGCGTAGAAGCTGGCGGCGGTATAGGCCATGTCGACCACGCCGTTGCGTACGGCATCGGGCTGCTCGGAGAGGCCGATGACCTCGGGGCCGCCACGCACGTCGATCTGCACCACGCCTTCACCACGCTCGTTCACCTTGTCCACGAACTCGAGAAAGCTCTGGGTGTAGATCAGCGAGGGGGGAAAGGCATGGACCGCACTGATGCGATCGACCGCCACGGCGTGGGCCGAAGCGAGCATGGATGCCACGCTCAGTGTGGCCAGTAGTTGCTTGTTCATCATTGTTCTCCTCGATGGGGTGGTGCACATGTTGCCGGTTGTTGTTGGAGGCTTGCGTCATGTGGCGCACAAGCCGGGCAAGGGCCTGGTATCACCCTCTTGAAATGATCGTCGCGCTGTCTGGCGGTGGCTCGACCCAGGGGTGTCGATGTGCATAGTCGGCCGCAAAGCGGGCGATCTCGGCCTGGTGTTGCCGGGTCATGTCGATATCGTCCCAGCCGTTGAGCAGCTTGGTGCGCCAGGTGGGGGCGATAGTGAAGTCCACGCTCAGCGCGCCGATGTCGATGCGCTGCGCCTCCAGATCGACGCGAAGCGGGCCGGGGGCTTCCCCCAGGGCCGCGAGCAGCGCCTCGGCGTCCTCTTCGCTGACCGTGGCCGGCAGCAGGCCGTTGTTGACCGCATTGGAGGAAAAGATGTCACCGAAGCTCGGCGCGATCACGCAGCGAAAGCCATGGTCCACCAGTGCATAGACGGCGGCTTCGCGGCTTGAGCCGCCACCGAAGTTGCGCCGCGCCACCAGCACCTGGGCCTCCGCCGCCTCGGGGTGATTGAGGATGAAGGTCGGCTGCGGGTTGCCGCTCTCGTCGTGGCGCAGGTCATGCAGCAGGAACTGGCCGTAGCCGATGCTGCGCGGCTCCTTCATGAAGCGAGCCGGGATCAGCTGGTCGGTATCCACGTTGGCCAGCGGCAGCGGGCAGGCCAGGGTGTCCAGAATCTTGATGGGTCTCATCGCAGTGCTCCCGTCACAGCTCGCGGATGTCGGCCAGGTGGCCGGCCACGGCGGCGGCGGCCACCATGGCCGGCGACATCAGGTGCGTTCTGGCCCCTGGTCCCTGGCGACCCTTGAAATTGCGGTTGGTGGTGGAGGCGCAACGCTCGCCGCTGGGTACCAGGTCGCCGTTCATGGCCACGCACATGGAGCAGCCCGATTCGCGCCACTCCAGGCCCGCCTCGCGAAAGATGGCGTCCAGCCCTTCGGCCTCCGCCTGCTTCTTCACCTGGGTGGAGCCGGGGGAGACGATGCCGGGCACTCGGCTGCGCCGGCCTTGCAGCACTTCGGCCGCGGCGCGCAGGTCCTCGATGCGGGCATTGGTGCAGGAGCCGATGAAGACCCGGTCGATGGCGATGTCGGTGAGCTTCTGCCTGGGCTCAGACCCATGTACTCCAGGCTGTCGCGCATCTGACGCACCTTGCCCTCGTCATTCAGGGTCGCAGGGTCGGGCACGCACTGGTCGATGGGCAGCGCCTCTTCCGGTGATACGCCCCAGGTCACGGTAGGTGCGATCTCGGCGGCGTCCAGGGCGATGTCCCGGTCGAAGCGGGCTCCGTCGTCGCTCTTCAGGGTCTGCCAATAGGCGATGGCCTGTTCCAGCGCCTCCCCTTCGGGCGCCCAGGGGCGGCCCTTCAGGTAGGCCAGCGTCGTGTCGTCCGGGGCGATCATGCCGCAGCGGGCGCCGCCCTCGATGGAGAGGTTGCACAGGGTCAGCCGCGCTTCCATGGAGAGGCCGCGGATGGCGCTGCCGGTATATTCGATGGCGTGGCCACGGGCGCCGTCGGCGCCCAGGCGAGCGATCCAGGTCAGGGCGATGTCCTTGGCGGTAATGCCGGGGGCCAGGGTGCCCTCCACGGTCAGGCGCATCTGCCTGGGGCGGCTCTGCCACAGGGTCTGGGTGGCCAGCACATGGGCCACCTCCGAGGCACCGATGCCGAAGGCGATGCTGCCGAAGGCGCCGTGGGTGGAAGTATGGCTGTCGCCGCACACCATCAGCAGGCCTGGCTGGGTCAGGCCCTGTTCGGGGCCCAGCACATGAACGATGCCCTGGCGGGGATCGTCGAGGCCGAACAGGGTGATGCCGTGTTCGCGGGTGTTGTCGGCCAACTGCTCGATCATGCCGCGGACCTTGGCATCGCCGATGTCGTCGAGGCTGCGGGTCAGGGTCGGCACGTAGTGATCGGCGACACCTAAGGTGAGGTCGGCGCGGGCCACGGGCAGGCTGCGCTCACGCAACTTGTTGAAGGCGTGAAAGGAGCCTTCGTGAACGAAGTGGCGGTCGATCCACAGCAGGCTGTTGCCGTCTTCACTGCGATGGATCTCGTGGGCATCCCACACCTTGTCGAACAGGGTCGTTGGCATTGTCGATTGGCTCGCCGAGGCCGGCATTCGGTGAATTTTTGTCAGTGCTGAAATTCGGGTCCGTACGTTAAATACTTTCCATACCTTAAATACATCTAGCGCAGCCCCGTGCCACAGGTCAAATGTATTTTTTTCTTTTCATTAAATGTATTAATTATAGTACCTTTGTTTCTGCCGCCAAGCTAGGCACTGCGCGAGCGCTTCGGCCGTGGCTGCTGGGCCTCGGGGGCCATGGGTTCCCAGTAGCGGGCCTCCTCGTCGCCGGTGCGGTTGAGGTCGATCTGGATGCGATACCGGTCGGGCCGGTAGAGCGCATCCAGATGCTCCACGCCGCGCCCCTCCTGGTCGTAGACACCCGGGTCAGCGCGATGAGCGGTGAGCCGACCGAGACATCGAGTGCGCTGGCCACGTCGTGGCTGGCCAGGGTGGCGGAGATAGTCTGGGAAGCGTGATCCACCAGTACCCCGCTGCGCTCCAGCAGGGCGAACAGCGGCATGCTGGCGAGGTCGGCTTCGTTGTAGTGCAGGGCGATGTACTCGGGGACGTGGGTCACCAGGTAGGAGAAGGGCTTGTCATCGGCCATGCGCACCCGGTAGATCGCTGTACGCGCTGACCGTCGCGCAGCCCCAGGCTTTCCCGCACCGGCTCCGGCGGCGTCACGTAGCAGAATTCCAGCAGCCTGACCCGTGATGCCTGGCTCATCTTGACCATGTTGGGCAGCAGGTTGGAGACGCTGGCGGTCATCACCGTGGCGTCCAGGGGCTGTTCCAGGACCACCGTGCCCAGGCCCGGCTTGCGGTCCACCATCCCGGTCTCCCGCAGTGCCTCCATGGCCCGTCGAACGGTGACCCGGGAGACGCCGTGCTGCTCGGCCAGCTTGTTCTCGCCGGGTAGCTTGCTGCCTGCGGGAAGGCGTCCGCTGAGAATCGCATCCTTGAGTAGCAGGTAGATGCGATGGGACTTGGTCCCGCCCACGGAGGTCGCATGCTTATTGTTCATTGCGCATATCCTGACTCGTTCCAAGAGACTTGACGTCGGCAGCCAAGTAGACATAGAAATGTATTATGCATAGTACAGCTTGATGTGCCATGCGAACGATAACGATAGCAACCCGACGGAGAACAGCCCATGCCTGTCGTCCAGGTCAGCCTGATCCGGGGTTATTCCGGCGCACTCAAGCAGCAGCTCTGCGAGCGCCTGACCGCAGCGGTCAGCGCCAGTATTGCGGCGGACCCCGATGCCATCACGATATTTCTGCATGAGGTCGAGGCGGATGGCTACATGCGCGGCGGCCGCCCTCGGCAGCCCGGTGGCGAACGGGCACAGCAGGAGGCAACGGAGGCGTCGTCAGCCGAGTCACTGGTGCGGACCTTCCTGGCGGCCATGGAGGCGCGTGACCTGGAGCGAGCATCCCGACTGCTGGCCGACGATTTCGTCATGCGCTTCCCCGGTAGCGCTCCCATGACCCGTCTGGCCGAGCTGGTTGAATGGGCCGGTGACCGCTATCGCTTCGTGGGCAAGCGGATCCATGCCTTCGACAGCTGCGACAAGAGCGACCACACGGTGGTGGTCTGCCACGGCGAGCTCCATGGCGAATGGCCGGATGGCACCCCCTTCGACGGGGTGCGCTTCATCGACCGGTTCGAGCTGCGCAACGGCAAGCTGTCGCGCCAGGAGGTGTGGAACGACCTGGCGTTGGCGAGTCCGTAAGGCCTTGCGGCAGACCTGCCGTTTTTTTCGACATTCAAGGAATTTCCTCGTCATGACCCATACCGACAATGGCTTGAAAGCGCAGCTCAACGCTCCCGACATCGTCGTCGCTCCCGGCGTCTATGACGCCCTGGGGGCGTCGCTCGCCGAGCAGGCGGGCTTCGATACGGTCTACCTGTCCGGTGCCAGTCTCGCCTATACCCAGCTGGGGCGGCCCGATATCGGCCTGCTGAGCCTTACCGAGATCAGCGATGCCATGTCGCACATTCGCGAGCGGACCGACCTCTCGGTGGTGGTGGACTGCGATACCGGTTTCGGCAATGCATGAACGTGATGCGCAGCGTGCGCATGCTGGAGCGCTCCGGCGCCAACGCGATCCAGCTCGAGGACCAGACCTATCCCAAGCGCTGCGGTCACCTGCGCGGCAAGACCCTGGTGCCCACCGCCGAGATGGTCGGCAAGCTGAAGGCGGCGCTGGATGCCCGCCACAGCGACCGGACCCTGGTCATCGGCCGCACCGATGCGCTGGCCGTGGAAGGCATCGACGGTGCCATGCAGCGTGCCCGGGCCTACCGGGATGCCGGGGTCGACCTGCTGTTCATCGAAGGCATCCGCAGCGACACCGATATCGAGCGGATCATGACGGAGTTCCGCGGCCAGGTGCCGATCATGGCTAATATGGTGGAAGGGGGGGACACGCCGCTGCAGAACGCTGCCGCCCTGCAGGCCCAGGGCTTCTCGCTGGTGATCTTCCCTGGCGCCTGGTACGTGCCGTGACCCACATGGCCAGCCAGTTCTTCGCGACCCTGCGACGCGACGGTACCACCGATGCCTTCCGCGATCGCATGCTCGACTTCGGTCAGCTCAACGAGTACCTCGCACCCAGGCGATGCTGGAGCTGGGCCAGAAATACGAAGGCCATTGAGCGCCCGCAGGACGCCGACGCCTCACCCAACCATTGCTCAGGAGATGCCGCATGATTACCACCGACAAGACCGCCAAGGAGCTCTTCCATGAGGTCATGGCCAACCCACAGCGTGTGCCCTTCGGGTTCGGCAACAAGGCGGTGCTGGTCAACGTCGATCCGCAGAAGGCCTATACCCGCACCGACCTGTTCAAGACCGCCTACGAGACCGACCCTAACCAGCTCGATTACGTGAACCAGCTGGCCCGTTCGTTTCGTCAGCTAGGCTGGCCGGTGGTCTGGACCCATGTCGCCTTCCTCGACTCGGCGGAGGACGCCGGCGTATGGGGTACGCGAACCGACACCCCCGACTCGCTGCAGAACATCAAGTACGGCTCCGAGCGTGCCGAGTTCGACGAGCGGGTGGAGATCGACCCGCGCGATGTCGTCTACATCAAGCGCATGCCTTCGGCCTTCTTCGAGACCCCGCTGCAGTCGCTGCTGGTGTGGCATCAGGTCGACACCGTGATCGTCACCGGGGGTTCCACTTCCGGCTGCATTCGGGCCACCGCGGTGGACAGCCTCTCCCGTGGCTACCGCACCATCGTGCCCATGGAGTGCGTGGCCGACAAGCACGAGAGCTACCACTACGCCAACCTCACCGACCTGCACCTCAAGTATGCCGACGTGATGCCGGTGGCGGACGTGCTGAACTGGCTTGAATTGCGCAGTGCCGAGCGCGGTTGAGCCGGCCGGTTTGAGCAAAAGCGGTTGAGGCAGTATCGGAAGAGGCTGGATCGGAATCAGGAGTGTGCAGCATGAAGGAAACCCTCGGCGCCTACGACTACTGGCCCTACGAGAATCGCCCGAAGATCACCTGGCCGGGCGGGGCTCGGGTCGCCTTCTGGGTGGCACCCAATATCGAGTACTACGAACTCGATCCGCCCCAGAACCCACAGCGCAAGCCGTGGCCGACGCCGCATCCCTCGGTGCCCGGCTACAGCATTCGCGACTATGGCAACCGAGTCGGCCACCAGCGCCAGATGGCCCTGCTCGACAAGTACGGCATTCGCGGTTCGGTGTCGCTGTCGGTGGCGCTCTGCGAGCACCATCCCGAGATCATCGAGATGTGCCGTGAGCGCGACTGGGAGTTCTTCAGCCACGGCATCTACAACACCCGCTACACCTATGGCATGAGCGAGGCCCAGGAGCGGGAGATGATCCGCGACAGCATCGAGACGATCCACCGCCACACCGGGCAGAAGTGTGCCGGCTACCTGGCCCCGGCGCTCTCCCATTCGGAGCAGACCCTGGATCTGTTCGCCGAGGAGGGCCAGGCGCTGTTCGGCGACGAGGCGGGCTTCTATACCTGTGACCTGTTCCACGACGACCAGCCCACGCCGATCCGGCTGCGTTCCGGTCGCCGCTTCGTCTCCATGCCCTACTCGCTGGAGATGAACGACACCATTGTCTATGCGGTTAACAAGGTAGAGCCGCGCCATTACCTGACCATGCTCAAGCGCCACTTCGACCGGCTCTACGCCGAAGGGGCCGAGTCGGGCACGGTGATGTGCATTCCCACCCACAACTACCAGGTCAGTTGTCCGCACCGCATCAAGGCCTTCGAGGAGGCGCTGGAGTACATCACCGGCCACAGCGACGTCTGGGTCGCCACCGGCCGGGAGATCGCCAGCCACTATCTCGCCCACCACTACGACGATGCCCTGCGCGACATCGATACCAAATCCGCCACGGCCAGGAGGCGCTGAGCCATGTCCTCGACAACGTCGTCTCTCGACAAGGATTACCTGACCTACCCCTGGCGCCGCCACGGCTACGACCATGACCGCTATGCCTGGTCGATGCTGGCCGAGCGGCCGTCGGTACGATGGCCCGGCGGCAAGACCCTGGCGGTATGGATCAACGTGTCGCTGCAGTTCTACCCGCTCAACCAGCGTGGCGTGCCCTTCAAGGTGCCCAACGGCATGACCATGCCCTATCCGGACCTGCGCCACTATTCGCTGCGGGACTATGGCAACCGGGTGGGCATCTACCGCCTGCTGTCGGCCTTCGAGACCCATGGCATCCGTCCCACCTGGGCGATCAATGCCCAGCTCGCCGAGCAGACACCGTACCTGTTGGAGCGCCTCAAGGCTTACGGTGGCGAATTCCTCTGCCACGGCTGGAACATGGACCATCTCCACCACGGCGGACAGGATCGCGACGAGGAGGCCGAGATCGTGCGGCGCTCGGTCGAGACGCTGCGCCAGCTGACCGGCCAGCCCATCCGCGGCTGGCTGAGCCCGGCCCGTTCCCAGAGCTGGAACACGCCGGAGCTGCTGGCCGAGAACGGCATCGACTACTGCGCCGACTGGGTCAACGACGACATGCCCTATGCCTTCGCCACGGACAGCGGGCCGCTGGCGATGATGCCGCTGGCTACCGAGATCGAGGATCAGTTCGTGATGTGCCAGAACCTCCATTCGGAAGACAGCTGGGTCGGGCAGGTCAAGGATGCCTTCGATTTCCTCCTGCAGGAGTCGAGGGAGCAAGGGGGGCGGATGCTGGCGCTCAGCCTGCATCCCTGGCTGGTGGGCCAGCCCCATCGTATCGGCTGCCTGGAGGAGGTGCTGGCCCATATCACCGGCCATGACGAGGTATGGCAGGCGCCGGCCGGAGACATTCTCGACGCCTACCGCAAGCAGGATGATGGCAACGACTGAGGAGCGACGCCATGGCGATCGTGGCTTTTGGCAGTGGTAACGAGTTCGAGGTACAGGTGCCGCTGGTGATAGTCGGCGCAGGTGCATGCGGCCTGGTGGCGGCACTCGCCGCCAGGCAATTCGGCATTGATGCGTGGTGCTGGAGCGCGATGCGATGCCCCGGGGCAGCACGTCCATGTCCCAGGGCTTCATTCCGGCGGCGGGAACGCGCTTCCAGGAAGAGAAGGGGGTGAGGGACAGCGCCGAGCTGATGGCCGAGGACATCCAGCGCAAGAACGGCTACCAGGCGGACCCGGACATTGTTCGCGCCCTCTCGGAGGCCTCTGCCGGCGTGGTGGAGTGGCTGGCCGATGCCCACGGCGTACCCTTCGACCTGGTGGAGGGCTTTCTCTACCCGGGCCACCGCCGCACACGGATGCACGCCACGCCGCGGCGAACCGGCGAGGAGCTGATGGGCAGTCTGCTCAATGCGGTGGAGTCCGCGGGTATCGACCTGCTCACCGAGGCCCGGGTGGTGGACCTGCACGTGGACGATGGCGGCAGGGTGCTTGGTGTGACCCTGGAGCGGCCCGATGGCAGCCGGGAGTCCATCGGCTGCGATGCCCTGATCCTGGCGTGCAACGGCTACGGGGGTAATCCGGAGCTGGTGGAGCGCCACCTGCCGGCCCTCAAGGATGCGCTCTACTATGGCCATGAGGCAACCAGGGTGACGCTCTGCTGTGGGGCGAGGGCATGGGGGCGAGCCTCAAGGACCTGGGGGCCTGCCAGGGGCACGGCTCACTGGCGATGCCGCACCAGACCCTGATCACCTGGGCGGTGATGATGCGTGGCGGGGTGCAGGTCAACAGCGAGGGGCGGCGTTTCTCCAACGAGCATGGCGGCTATTCGGAGCAGGCGGCCAAGGTGCTGGCCCAGCCGGGGGGGATCGCCTGGAACCTGTTCGACCGGCGGATCCATCAGGCTGCGCTGGAGTTCGAGGACTACCGCAACGCCCATATCGCGGGTGCGGTACGCACCTTCGACACTCTGGAGGACATGGCCATCGGGCTTGGCCTTCCGCAGGAGGCCCTGCTGGACACCTTCGCCGAGATGCATGCCCTGGCCGAGAGTGGCGAGGCCGATGGCTTCGGGCGCTGCTTCAGCCTCGAGGATCTCCTGTCAGCGCCATATCACGCCATCAAGGTCACCGGTGCGCTGTTCCACACCCAGGGCGGGCTCGAGGTGACCCCCCAGGCGCGGGTGCTGCGCCAGGACGGCTCGGTCTTCCCCAACCTGTTCGCCGCCGGTGGGGCGGCACGCGGGGTCTCAGGCTCGGGGGACAGCGGCTATCTCTCAGGCAACGGCCTGCTGAGTGCGGTGGTGCTGGGTGCCATTGCCGGCCGCGAGGCGCCCGGGAGCTAGGCTGCGACTCGGCTGCCTGAGGCAGGGCCTTTCCTTCCTACACCGAGGCGTCGGGTAGCACCAGCTCCCGCGCCTCGCCCATCAGCAGTGCCCGATTGACCTCCAGCGCCTCGCGCAGGTAGTCCCACAGCAGCCTGACCCGTGCCAGGCGGCGTTGCTCCTGGCGGGCGGTGATCCAGAACTGGCGCACGATCTCCACTTCGTCGTCCAGCACGCTGTGAAGCGTGTCGCCGGTCTCGGCCATGAAGCAGGGCAGCACGGCGAGCCCCGCTCCCTGCAGGGCGGCCGCGTGCTGGGTGGTGACGCTGGTGCTGCGGATCGAGAAGTGCGGGCCCGGCTGGCCCACCACGGCGGGGTCGAGCAGCGGTTCGAGGTAACTGAGCTGCTCGCTGAAGATCAGGTCGTCCACATAGCCGATCAGCCGGTGGCGACCCAGTTCGGACAGGTGCTGTGGCGTGCCGTGTCGCGTCAGGTAGGCGCGGCTGGCATAGAGGCGCAGGCGATAGTCGCAGAGCCGGGAGATCACCATGCCGGGGCTGACCGGCCGCTCCACGGTGATGGCGAGGTCGGCTTCGTGGCGGCTGAGGTTGACGACCCGGGGCAGGGCCAGCAGATCCAGCGTGATACCGGGATGGCGTTCGCAGAAGGCGGAGAGCAGGGGTGCGATGACCCAGGTGCCGAAGCCTTCGGTGACTCCAAGGCGGATCTGGCCGCTGAGCTGGTGGTTCTTGTCGGTGAGGCTCTCGCCGGCCTCGAAGGCGTGGCGGGCCATTTCCTCCGCGTGGGCCAGCAATTGCTGGCCGGCCTCGGTCAGGTGGTAGCCGTGGGTGCTACGCTCGAAGAGCTGGGTGTTGAGTTTCTGCTCGAAACGCCGGGTGCGCCGTGACAGGGTGGAGTGGTCCACCCCCAGGCGACGCGCGGCATCGGTGAGGCGCTCGCTGCGGGCGACTTCGAGAAAGATCTGTATGTCCTGCCAATCGAGCATGAAGGTCTCCCAAGTCGTCGCGCGGTTGTGCATCAGTGCACAAGCAATGTGCCCGAGTGCCCGTTGTCAGGCAATCCGACCTCTGGCTAGACTCATGGGCATTCCATTTCGTGTATTAATACACATAAAGTCTAATCTTTGCCTTGCAACGACATCACAACGCTAAGCAGACGGCGCAAGTAGCCAAAGAAAGCAGACAACGAAAACAGATAAGTAGAGAGGAGCACGCACCATGTCCGTTCGCGAGATTCCGATGTATATCGACGGCAAGCCCGTCCCGTCCAGCAGCCAGGAGTGGCGCGACGTGGTCAACCCGGCGACCCAGGAAGTGGTGGCGCGGGTACCGTTCTGCTCCGCCGAGGAGGTCGACCGTGCTGTTGCCAGCGCCAAGGCAGCCTTCAAGACCTGGCGCAAGGTGCCCCTGGGCAAGCGCATGCGCATCATGCTCAAGCTCCAGGCGCTGGTGCGCGATAACACCGCCGAGCTGGCCGCCCTGATCACCGAGGAGCACGGCAAGACGCTACCCGACGCCGAGGGCGAGGTGGGTCGTGGCCTGGAAGTGATCGAGCACGCCTGTTCGATCACCTCGCTGCAGCTGGGTGAGCTGGCCGAAAATGCCGGCAGCGAGATCGACGTCTATACCCTCAACCAGCCGCTGGGCGTGGGCGCCGGCATTACCGCCTTCAACTTCCCGATCATGCTGCCCTGCTTCATGTTCCCGCTGGCCATCGCCACCGGCAACACCTTCGTGCTCAAGCCCTCCGAGCAGGATCCGAGCTCCACCATGCGCCTGGTCGAGCTGGCCCACGAGGCGGGCGTGCCGGCCGGCGTGCTCAACGTGGTCCACGGCGGCCCGGACGTGGCCAACCAGATCGCCGACCATGCCGATATCAAGGCGCTCTCCTTCATCGGTTCCTCCCATGTCGGTTCGCTGCTCTACGACCGCGCTGCCAAGGCCGGCAAGCGTATGCAGGCGATGATGGGTGCCAAGAATCACTGCGTCGTGATGCCGGACGCCAACCGCAGCCAGGCGATCAACAACCTGCTGGGCTCCGCCTTCGGCGCCGCCGGCCAGCGCTGCATGGCCAACTCCGTGGTGGTGCTGGTGGGCGAGGCCAAGGCGTGGATCGACGACATCGTCGACGGCGCCCGCAACATGAAGGTCGGCCCCGGCACCCAGCGTGATGCCGACCTCGGGCCGCTGGTCTCCCCGGCCGCCCGTGAGCGGGTGATTCGCCTGATCGACGCCGGCGAGAAGGAGGGCGCCAAGCTGCTGGTCGATGGCCGTGGCTTTGAGGTCTCGGGCTACGAGCACGGCAACTTCGTTGGCCCCACCGTGTTTGCCGACGTGACCCCGGAGATGACCATCTACCGCGAGGAGATCTTCGGCCCGGTGCTGTGTGTCGTCAGCGTCGACACCCTGGACGAGGCGATCGAGTTCATCAACGCCAACCCCAACGGCAACGGCACCTCGATCTTCACCAACTCCGGCTGGGTGGCGCGCCGCTTCGAGAGCGACATCGACGTGGGGCAGGTCGGCATCAATGTGCCGATCCCGGTGCCGGTGGCCTACTTCAGCTTCACCGGCTCGCGCGGCTCCAAGCTGGGCGACCTGGGTCCCAACGGCAAGCAGGCGATCCAGTTCTGGACCCAGACCAAGACCGTCACCGCCCGCTGGTTCGAGCCCGAGAACGTCTCCAGCGGCATCAACAGCACTATCTCGCTGAGCTGAGCTGCAATCGGTTGAGAGCCTGACCCACGGCCCCGCTTCACCGAGAAGCGGGGCCGTTTGGCTTATGGGGCGTGGCCGTTTCAGCTTATTTGGAAGGAGGCACCCCGAGGATGGCGAAAAGCTCCGCGAGCTCCGGGTCATTCCGCTGGGCACGGAGGATGGCAGGGTCCACCACCGAGAAGCGGCCTGCCGAGGCCTGCAGGTATGGCCGGCCGGTCGCCTCGTCGATGAAGCGGACCTCCGGCACCCTGGCGAGGCACTGCTTGAGGAAGCTACAGTTCCTGGCGATGGCCAGGCTGTCGTCGTCGGGATAGACCTCCGACGGGCAGGTCGCCAGGGTATTGATCTTCTTGTAGCGATCGATGTTGACCAGGCCCAGGGGCGCCAGGATGTGCAGGATCTCACGGGTGCCATGGGCGATGGTCGTCGGCGGGGTATGCTTGGGAACGCTGTTGTCCAGGAAGTGGTACTCGAGCCGGGGGTGTCGGCTGTCCAGCCACTTGAAGAGCAGCTTGGGCATGCCGTCATAGGCCTCCACGCAGTGACCCAGGAAATCCTCCACCGCCTTGTAGCGTCCCCGCGTCAGTCCGCGTTCCCAGCCGCGCTCCACCGTCGCCTCCGGCGGGGTGACGACGAAATAGAAGTACATGGTGGTGACGTGCTTCGCATAGGTGGCATCCAGGAGCCGCGGGACCTTGTCCATGGAGAAGCTATCGAAGCGAAATCGGTCAATCAGCAGGTGCGGGATGGAGCCCTCCCGCTCGGCCTTGTCGCGGATGTAGCGGTCCAGCTTGGCATCGATGAGCTTGACCTCCTTGCCGGCCAGGCGCCCGGCATACTTGTAGGCCTCGCCCAGGGCCTCGTAGTCGAGCAGCAGGCGGCGCCAGATGTCGGGTGAGACGGTGCCGTACTGGTCTGGCTGGATGCCCAGGCCGCACAGGGTGTCCTTGAGAAAGGAGCGCAGGGAGCTCTTGCCGGCGGCCGAGGCCCCCTTGAGGCTGATCAGGATCGGCTCCCTGGCACAGGGGAGCCTGCCGTAGCCCTCGGTATGCATGGCCCGCTCGACATGGGGGGCGATCTGCTGCCCGAGGTGGCGGCTGCCGAAGTCGTTGCACACATGGCGGGTGATCAACCTGGCCAGCAGCTCCCGGTCCACCCCGATATGGCCCTGGGTGGCGCCGATGGCGTTCAGGACACGGTAAGTACTCTTGTAGATGGCCCTTTCCAGCTCATCCTGCGCCGCCAGCCCCTTTTCCTTGATGTCCCGGATCACGTCATGGTGGCGTTCCTCGATGGGCCGCGTGTCCGCTGGTTGTGGTGTCGGCGGACCTCTGACCAACCATCGGGACCACCACGAACCGGGTTCGGGATCGGTTTCCGTCGGTTCGGGTGCGAAGGCTGCAGCGAGGATACCGTTCACCCGACCGTGGATCTCGTCATACAGCCGGTCATACGCCTGCTGGAGCGCCGGCAGTTGGGGGGCCAGGTAGCCGGACAGGATCGTCAGGGCGATGCTGCGGAAGTGCAGCCCCAGGAGCTCCTCTTCCTCGCCCTCCAGAACCACGACATCGGCTGCCACCTGCACGATCAACTCGTGCAGCACCAGGCGCTCCGCCCGGAAGGCGACCAGTTCCTCTTCCGCGAGCCCGGTGAGGGCCATCAGCTCGGGGATGTCGGACAGGCGTGAATAGACGTTGTCCGGACGATGAATCGTCTCCAGGGACTTGTGGCGCCTGGGCAGCTCGGCGGCCAGGCCGGGATTCCAAGCCGAAAACCGGGAATCGTCTCGATTAGCCATACCGGGAATCCATGCCTGCTGGGGCGTGTCGGGGTTTGACGAAGGGAGTCTGCAGCGATAGTGGCCCAACCGACAGCGTGGAGCAATCCCTGAGGGAGTATCCATTCTTTCAACGGGCGCCAAAGCGTCATTAGCTGATATGGTGGTTTCAACACCTGCCAGCGAGGAGCTTACGTGACCAGGCGCCTCTCGTTTCCCTTGCCGTCCACCGTGCTGGTTCGCTGGTTGGCAACGTTGCTGTTCTTGCTGCCATGGCAAGCCAAGGCCGCCATCGACGTGGGTGCTCTGCAGGGGGAGTTGAATCTCGGTCCGCACGTTCAGCTGCTGGAAGACCGCGCTCGTGAGTTCGATATCGCGAGGTTGTTGCGAGAGGGCGAGGCGCTGGAGTGGGGGCGCTCCCGTCAGGAAACCCTCAACTTCAGTTTTTCCGATTCCGCCTGGTGGCTGAAGCTGCGGGTCGAGAATACTTCAGACCGCCCAGTGCGCCGGCTGCTGGAGCTGGCCATGCCATTGCACGACTATCTCGACGGCTATGTGGTGGATGCGCAGGGCGAGATCGTCAGGGAGTGGCAGACCGGTAACCGACGGAGCTTCGACTCCCGTCCGATTGACCATCGCACCTTCGTGCTGCCCATCCATGTGCCGGCCGGTGAGTCGCGCAAGGTCTTCCTGAGACTGGATACCCACGATGGGCTCTATGATGCCACGCCCCTCTATCTCATGGATGATGCCAGCTTCCTGGCCAAGGCCCAGCGGGAGCTGATGGCCTTCAGCCTCTACTTCGGTGGCCTGCTGGCACTGTTGATCTACAACCTGCTGCTCTACCTTGCCACCCGCGAGCGGCCCCTGCTGCACTACGTCATCTATCTCGGGACCTTCTTCATCCTGATGTTCTCGTCGCGAGGCTTTGCCTTTCAGTACTGGTGGCCTGAGATGCCGACGTTCAACAACCAGATGGTGCCGCTCAACATCGGCCTGTTCGCCGTCACACTGGCGTTTTTCAGTGACAGCTACCTCAACCTGCGCCAGCATGCCCCGCGGTTGACCCGAGTCCTCTACGGTGTTGCCGGACTGTGTCTGGTGAGCGCACTACCGGCGTTGCTCGGCCACTACGCGCCGGTGTTCCACCTGATCATCCCCGGCGCCATTCTGCTCTCCTGCCTGTTGCTCGGCGTGGCGGTCTGGCGCAGCCTTTGCGGCGACACGCTGGCCAGGATCTACCTGGTGGCGTGGAGCGTCCTGCTGATCGGCATCGCGCTTTACTTCCTGCGGGTGGCGGGGGTGCTGCCCTACAATATCGTCACCGAGTACGCCGTCCAGGTAGGCTCGGGAATCGAGTTCCTGCTGCTATCCCTGGGGCTGGCCTGGAAGATCAACCAGTTCAAGAACGAAAAGCTCGCCGCCGAGCGCGCCACCCTCGATCTGCAGCGTTCGCTCAACGAGCGCCTGGAAGCAGAGGTCCAACAGCGCACCCAGGAGTTGGAAAAGGCCAACCAGCAGCTTACGACCCTGGCACGCACCGACCCGCTGACCGGCTTGTTGAATCGCCGTCAGTTCCAGGAATTGATGGAAGAGGAGCTGCAGCGACGTCGGCGCAGCGGCCAGCTACTGCTGTTTGCGGTCATGGATATCGATGACTTCAAGCTCTACAACGACACCTATGGCCACCACGCCGGCGATGAGGTGCTGGTCAGGGTCTCCACCCTGCTGCTGGACTACTTCCGTCGCGCCGGAGACCGGCTGTTCCGACTCGGCGGGGAGGAGTTCGGGCTGTTGCTGGCCATCGACTCGCTGGAGGAGGGGCAGGAGGCGCTGGAGAGGTTCCGCGAGGCCCTCCAGGGCTGAACATTCGCCATGAGACGTCCACCTATGGGGTGATCACGGCCTCGTTCGGCCTGGTGGCCTGCCACGGGTGCGATGCGGTGCGTGATGTGGAGACACTCTATCGTCTCGCCGACCAGGCGATGTACGAGGCCAAGGCGCATCATCGCAACCGGGTGGTGACGTGTAGCCGATTGAAGTCATGCGAGTGAGCAGGGGCATGGACAATGAATTGACGTTGACGTTAACTGTCATTAACTCGCAGCGCTAACGATGTCTAACCGGAGCCCGCCATGTCGACGCCCATCAGCCGCTTTCCCATTCCCGAATCGATCCAGGACCTGCCCGCGGATATCCGCGATGCCATGCTGGCGGTGCAGGAGAAGGCCGGCTTCGTGCCCAACGTGTTCCTGATGCTGGCCCATCGCCCGGCCGAGTTCCGTGCCTTCTTTGCCTATCACGATGCGCTGATGGAGCGGGAATCGGACACCCTGACCAAGGCCGAGAAAGAGATGATCGTGGTGGCCACCAGCGCTCGCAATCACTGCCTCTACTGCGTGGTGGCCCACGGCGCACTGGTACGCATCTACAGCAAGGACCCACTGCTGGCCGACAAGGTCGCCATCAACCACCGTACCGCCTCGCTGAGCGAGCGCCACCGGGTCATGCTCGACTTCGCCTTTCACTGCGGCCTGGACGTGGGCGAACTCACCGACGAGTGGCAGAGCCGCCTGATGAATGCGGGTTTCACCCAGGACGACATCTGGGACATCGGCGCCATCACCGCCTTCTTCGGCCTCTCCAACCGCCTGGTCACCCTCACCGGCACGCCGCCCAACGAGGAGTTCTACCTGATGGGCAGGGTGCCGCGGGAGAAGCCATAGAGGGACAACCCGGTTTCAGGCGTTTTCCCGGCACCCTTCCAACAGCTGCAGCACCGGCACCAGCTGGCTTTCGTGCAGCACCAGCACCGTATCGGCGGAGGCTTCCTCCTCGGTGGGGGAAATCACGGCGAACTCGCCTTCCTCCAGATGGAATTCGTGTATCTCGCGAGCGCCGTGCGGGGTCAGGCAGCGGGCCGTGCGGTAGGGGTCATCCTCGCCGTAGGTGAGGCGGTGGTAGACCTTGAAGAAGGTATAGAGATAGAGGCCCTGGTCGAAGGCGGGCCAGCGTGCGGGGATGGTGCGGGTCTCCTCGTCGAGTGCCTGGCCGTTGGCTTCCGCCCGAATGATGGCGTGCTCCAGCGGGCGGGCCAGCAGCGAGGCGTCATCCTGCGGGAAAGGCTGCGAGGCCTCGAAGGCTTGGTGGTAGCGATCGACCGCCTTGCGCAGGTCGTCGAGGGAGCCGATGCCATGGTCGCTATGGGCCAGGTCGGCGGGCTCGAAGCTGCCGTTTTCCCAGCCGTGGATCACCCTCAGCAGGAGCCGACCCTTGGCCATGGGCTGCAACAGCAGGGCATCGATGGCGACCCGCAGGTGCAGCTGCCGCTCGATCGACTGATTGTCGAAAGCGGTGTAGGGGTCGGCGAAGATGGCGTGCAACCGCCCGGGGGCGTGTTCCTTGGCTTCAGTAAACGGCATTGGAATTCTCTGCGAGAGTGGTCGTTCGCATGCAGCGACTGTACTATCATCGCTTGTTATATCATCACGTGTCCTATCAATCATGGACGCTAGACGGTCATATCGGCCATTCTGTCCATTACTTGAGCTACCCATCCATTCACTGTCGCCAGGGGAGTTCCGCCGTGCAACCGGCGGGGCTGAGAGAGCCAAGCGCTGACCCTGGAACCTGATCCGGTTCATACCGGCGGAGGAAGTGCGACATGCCCTACCTGACGTCAGCCGTGCTCGGCGCGGCGCTATTGTGCTTTGCCTTTCTGGGCCTGCGTGCCCGTCGGGCCGACGGCCCCCTCGATGACTACGTGACCGCCCGCAACTCCCAGGGCGCCCAGGCCATCGGCCTGTCGTTCCTGGCCTCCAGCATGGGCGCCTGGATCCTCTTCGCCCCGCCGGAGATCGGGGCCTTCGTGGGACCGGTGGCGCTGGCCGGCTACGCCATCGGCTCGTCGCTGCCGTTCCTGATACTGGGGCTCTATGGCCCCGCCATCCGACGCCACCTGCCCCGGGGGCGCAGCATCGGCGAGTTCGCCGAGGCCTGCTATGGCGCCGGGGTGCGGCGCTGGGTCTCCTTCGTTTCCGTGGCCTACATGGCCATCTTCCTGGCCGCCGAGCTGACCGCCATCGGCGCCATCGCCGCACTGCTCTCCGACGTGCCGCCTTCGCTGGTGGATCCTCGGGGTGGCGGTGGTCACGCTGGTCTACACCACCCTGGGCGGCCTGCGAGCGAGCCTGGCCACGGATCGCTGGCAGGCCTGGCTGCTGCTGGCCCTGCTGGTACTGGTCGGCGGCGTGGCCTGGTGGTGGCTGCCGCCCATGCCCGCCGGGGCGATCATGCCGTCGATTCCCACCGGCAGTGCGCTCTCCGTGGCGCTGACCCTCGTGATCGCAGTCACCGCGGCCAACCTCTTCCACCAGGGTTACTGGCAGCGGATCTGGGCGGCCGAGGATGATCGCGCCCTGGGCCGGGGAGCGCTGCTGGGGGCCGCCAGCAGCCTGCTGGTGGTGATGGCCATCGGGGGGCTGGGGATATTGGCGGCGATGCACGCGCTGCCCCTGGGGGAGCCGCCGATT
>NZ_AZQX01000021.1:0-5977 GCF_000568385.1 Halomonas sp. BC04 | reverse complement strand
CTTCGCCCCCTTCGAGGCGCTGCTCGCCGTGGTCACCCGGCCGTTCGAGGAGCAGCCCGGCCGCGAGGCCTACACCCTGCCGGCATCGCCCCGCGAGCGGGTCTTCCGCACCTTCTGCGGGACCTGAGCGCTGCGAAGAACTCAAWAAAAGGCGCCCGGGATCAACCGGGCGCCTCTGTCCTGTCGACGGTATGGCCAGGGAAAGCGCCTGGCTCACGGCCTGTTACTGCTGGAGCATCTCCAGGTCGAAGCGGTCGGCGTTCATCACCTTGGTCCAGGCCTTGATGAAGTCCTTCATGAACTTCTCCTGGTTGTCGTCCTGGGCGTAAACCTCGGCGTAGGAGCGCAGGATGGAGTGGGAGCCGAACACCAGGTCGATGCGACTAGCGGTCCACTTAACCTGATCGGTCTTGCGGTCGCGAATCTCGTAGAGATTGTTGCCCACCGGCTTCCAGGTGTTGCCCATGTCGGTCAGGTTGACGAAGAAGTCGTTGGTCAACTGACCTTCACGATTGCTGAACACGCCGTGCTTGTTGCCGCCGTGGTTGGTTCCCAGCATCCGCATGCCGCCGATCAGCACGGTCATCTCGGGGGCGGTCAGGCCCATCAGCTGGGCGCGGTCGAGCAGCATCTCCTCCGGCTTGACGATGTAGTCCTTCTTCTGCCAGTTGCGAAAGCCATCGGCCAGCGGTTCCAGGTATTCGAAGGAGGCGGCGTCGGTCATTTCGTCAGTGGTATCGCCACGGCCCTTCAGGAAAGGAACGCGGATGTCGTGGCCAGCCGCCTTGGCGGCTTTTTCGATCCCCACACTGCCGGCGAGTACGATCACATCGGCCACGCTGGCGCCGGTTTCGCTGGAGATCTGCTCGTATACCTTGAGCACCTTGGCCAGCCGCTCGGGTTCATTACCCTCCCAGTCTTTCTGTGGTGCCAGGCGGATGCGGGCACCGTTGGCGCCACCGCGCATGTCGGAACCGCGGAAGGTTCGAGCGCTGTCCCAGGCGGTGGTGACCATCTCACCGATGGACAGGCCGCTTTCGGCAATCCTTTCCTTGACCACTTCTTCACAGTAGTCCGTATTGCCGGCCGGAACCGGGTCCTGCCAGATCAGGTCTTCAGAGGGGGCTTCCGGACCGATGTAACGGCTCTTGGGCCCAAGATCGCGGTGGATCAGCTTGAACCAGGCGCGAGCGAAGCAGTCCTTGAAGTACTCGGGATCCGCCATGAATTTCTTGCAGATTTCCCGGTATTTCGGGTCCATCTTCATGGCCATGTCGGCATCGGTCATGATCGGGTTGTGGCGAATGGAAGGGTCGCTGGCATCGACCGGCTTGTCCTCTTCCTTCATGTTCACCGGTTCCCACTGATTGGCGCCGGCGGGGCTCTTCTTCAGTTCCCACTCGTGACCGAACAGCAGGTCAAAGTAGCCCATGTCGAACTTGGTCGGGTGCGTGGTCCAGGCCCCTTCGATACCTGAAGTCACCGCATTGGCTGCCTTGCCCTTCATGTTGGGGTTCTTCCAGCCGAACCCCTGCTCCTCGACGTCGGCCGCTTCGGGCTCCGGGCCGAGTGCTTCGGCATCGCCGTTGCCATGACATTTGCCGACGGTGTGGCCGCCAGCAGTCAGGGCCGCGGTTTCCTCGTCGTCCATAGCCATGCGGGCGAAGGTTTCACGTACCTGCTCGCCGGTCTTGAGCGGATCCGGCTGGCCGTTGACGCCCTCCGGGTTCACATAGATCAGGCCCATCTGCACCGCGGCCAACGGGTTCTCCATGGTGTCGGGCTTCCCGACATCGCCATAGCGCTCGTCGGAGGGGGCTAGCCACTCCTTCTCGGCGCCCCAGTAGATGTCCTTCTCGGGGTGCCAGATGTCCTCGCGACCGAAGGAGAAGCCGAAGGTCTTGAGGCCCATGGACTCATAGGCCTCGTTGCCGGCCAGAACTATCAGGTCGGCCCAGCTGACTTGGTTGCCGTACTTCTTCTTGAGCGGCCACAGCAGGCGGCGCGACTTGTCCAGGCTGGCGTTGTCCGGCCAGCTGTTGATGGGAGCGAAGCGCTGGTTGCCGGTGCCGCCGCCACCGCGTCCGTCGGCGATGCGGTAGGTGCCCGCAGCATGCCAGGCCATGCGTATCATCAGGCCGCCGTAGTGGCCCCAGTCGGCCGGCCACCACTCCTGGCTGTCGGTCATCAGGGCTTGCATGTCCTTCTTCAGTGCGTCGAAGTCGAGGTTCTTGACGGCTTCACGATAATCGAAGTCCTCGCCCATCGGGTTGGTCTTGCGATCGTGCTGATGAAGGATGTCGAGGTTCAGGGCTTCCGGCCACCAGTCCATGTTCGAACTACCTGCGGCAGTGTTGCCGCCGTGCATTACCGGGCACTTGCCTGTGTTCTGCTCATTACCCATACCGTTCTCCAATCAAGGCTGCGTGGATAGAACGGCCACCTATGAATAGACGATGGCGGTTCGGGGGACATTGAGCCACATCAACCTTCGGTTACCAGGTGACGAAAGCCGCGGCTCCACGTCCGACTACCCTTAACCTACTCCCCATGAATCCATTAGCACAATGCGAAATCGTCGACCACGTCGATAGCCAAACTTTATAGGGCGGTCGGCCGTGGAGGTGCTACGCCAGCCGGCCCACTCGTCAATGGATCATGCCGGGCAATCAGGTGGTGATTTCGTGCCCGGGCTGGGGGTGGCCGGGCCATGCAGAACCGAAACGCAACGGGCCCTGATGTCAGGGCCCGTTGCGGTCATTCAGCGCGATTCATACCAGTTCGCGCTGCTCCTCCTTTGCCTTGCGGCGGTCCCGCATCACGGCGCGGCAGATCACTACCAGCACCACCAGGGTGATGGCGGGCCAGATCAGGACGTAGAAGCCTAGAAGAAATGTCATGTGGGATTCTCCTGGGCGGTGCCGGTCGTCGGCACCGCGTTGTCATGGGGCGAGTGAGCGATCAGCGCTGAGTGGCCAGATTGGCCGCGGCTGCCTGGCCGCCTGACGTGGCGGGCTCTGGGCGGGACGCTTCGTAGTCTCCCACCTGCTCGCCAATGGTGGCGAAGTCGAAGTCCGGCTGCCGGCTCATCAGGCTCATCACCACGCAGACCAGGGTGCTGGCGCCATAGGCGGTCAGCGAAGCCAGCAGTACGGTGTAGTCGCGCAGGAAATCGGTGGCAAACACCAGCATCGCCACCAGCGCCAGGGCGGCGGCGATGAAGCCGGCAATGCGGCCCAGGAAGCCGAACACCATCAGGCCGATGATCACACCGCCGCCGATGCTTGCCAGCACCTCGAAGAACAGGCCGCTGCCGCCGCTCATGGGCAGCAGCTCGAAGCGGGCCAGGCAGAACAGCACCATGGCGACCAGTACCGAGGTAGTGAAGGCCTGGTTGGTGACCCGGTTCCAGAAGCAGCTGGCGATGACCGGGAAGACGATAGCCCCCCAGAGTGCACCGACGAACACCAGCATCACCAGGATATCCAGCGAGAAGCTGGCAAAGACGATACCCACCGCGGTAGCGACGATCATGGTCAGGCGACCCACCAGCAGCATGCGCTTGGGATCGGCCTTGCCGCGGGCCAGGTTCTTGCCATAGACGTCGGCCATCATGATCGCCGACAGCGCCGAGAGATCGGAGTCGGCGGTGGAGGAGAGCGAGCCGATCACCAGGATGAAGAACAGCGCGATGAACAGCGGTGGCAGATAGGTGGAAACCATCTGCGGGATCAGGTTGTTCATGTCGCCGCCCATGGGTTCGACCCCCAAGCTCAGCGCCATCAGGCCGATCATGCCCAGGCCGATGACGATGGCGCCGTAGCCGATGGTGGCGGTGATGAAGGTGGGTTTGATGTGGCTCTCGTTGACCGCAAACAGGCGCTGGGAAATGGTCTGGTTGCCGATGGCATAGGCCAGTACGGCGACGAAGAAGGCGCGCCCTGGTAGAGGATGGCATCCATGGAGAAGAGGTTGGTCTGCTCGGCGGTCAGGTTACCCAGGCCGGCGACCAGCTCGCTGGGGCCGCCCATGGAGAAGAACACCGCAGGAATGATCACGATGGCAATCGCCATCAGTGCCACCAGCTGAGCGAAGTCGGTCATCACCGAGGCGCGGAAGCCCGACCACAGCGTATAGAGCAATACGCCGAAGCCGGCAATGATCACCCCGGCCTGAAAGGAGAGCGGCGAGAGCACCGAGACCAGCGCGCCGGCGGCGGTGAAGTTGACCATCAGGCTGATGACGCTGCCCAGCACGTTGGAGAGCGCCAGGATCAGCTGGCTGGAAGAGCCGTGTCGGGCGTGGATCAGCTCGCCCAGGGTGTGGGCATTGGGGGCGAGCTTGCGGAAGCGCCGTCCGAAGGGGTAGATGAACAGGATCATCAGTGCCCCCCAGAGCCCGTAGTGGATGGGGCCCGAGACGCCATAGGTATAGCCCGAGGTGGCGGCGGCGTAGAAAGAGGCGGCCCAGATCCAGGTGGCGGTCATGCTGGCAGCGCCCATGCCGAAGCCCACGCGGTGATTGGAGACCATGAAGGCGTCGGCGTCTTCGTTCTTCTTGCGGATGCCGAGCGTCATCAGGTAGGTGCCGCCGTAGAAGGCGAATAGCAGCAGCAGGACGGTCGGGATCGAGAATTGGTAGAGCGATTCACTGTTCAAGGGCAGTCCCCGGTAGATGGAACGGACACGCCCGGGCAGGTCGATCAGGCCGACATGCCGGGCGGAGGGAGAAGCTGGGGCATGCCATGGCCGCAAGACGGGCCAGCGCAACCGAGTGTCCGGGCAGGCGCCAGCGGACACGGAGCATGGTGCGGCCCCGGTGAGCTATCGTGAGCTGTCTTGAGCTATCGGGCGGACACGGCAATGCAACGCCGTTTAACAGCGTTATCCCAGGGTGGTGAGGCTCGGCGGCGGGCGGCGCGGCATGCACAGGCCCTCGTCGGCATAGTGAGGCGACATGGATATCTTCTCTATCGAATGGCGTCGGCGGTGGACAGTCGAAATGCCGACGATCCCGTCTGCGCTCGGGCAAGACCAGGGGTGTCCCGTAGCGGGACTGTCAGGGATCTGGAATCAGCGCTCTTGCCTGATCCAGGGGTCGCCTACCCTACGTCTCTCCTATGAAAAAGTCCAATCGGCGTCGAATCGGCGGGGAATAGCGCCGAGCTGCGCCGAAACCCCGCACCTTCTCTGCCATGCGGGATGTGGGGGTTTCGGCGTTGGATCGGGTTCAGTTGATCATTCCCGGCAGCCAGGTGGCGATGGCCGGGAAGGCGATCAGCAACGCCACCAGCAGCATCGAGCAGAGGATATAGGGAATCGCCGCGGCGTAGATCTCGCGCATGGTGGTGCCCTTGGGTGCCACCCCTTTCATCACGAACAGCAGCAGCCCAAGCGGTGGCGTCGAGAAACTGATCTCCAGCGCCAGCAGCACGATGATGCCAAACCAGATCGGGTCGAAACCCAGCACCTGGGCCAGCGGGAAGAAGAACGGCACCGTCAGCATCATGATGGAGATCTGTTCCATGAAGGTGCCGAGTACCAGCAGCACGGCGAACATCGCCAGCAGCATCAGGACAGGCGCCAGGTCGAAGCTGGTAGCCCATTGGATCAGGCCGCTGGAGGCACCGGAGAAGGCCAGCAGCTGGCTGAAGGTGGCGGAGCCGAACACGATCAGGTAGGCCATCAGCGTGACCTTCAGCGCCCCGGTGACCGAGAGCTTGAACGCCTCCCAGGTCATGCAGCGGAAGATGAAGGCCAGCACCATGGCGCCCAGGGCCCCGAACGCAGCCGCCTCTGAAGGGGTGGCGAAGCCCATCAGCATCAGTGCCACGATCAGCACCATGACGCTGATCATCGGCAGGATGTCGGTGAGGATCAGCATCAGCTTCTGCTTGAGGGGCACCGGCTCCAGCTCGTAGTTCGGCGCCGAGGGGTCGATGCGGGTATGGACCCAGATGGTGGCGATATAGAGGCAG
>NZ_AZQX01000020.1:0-15014 GCF_000568385.1 Halomonas sp. BC04 | reverse complement strand
TGCGCTGGGCCTCCACGTAGTCGATATTACGGTCATCATAGAAGCCATCGCGTGCGCAGCCAGCGGTCGCCAGGGCGATCACCGCCACCAGCGGCATCCATTTCAGCGCAGATTCATGCATCCACCTTGCATCGTGTTAATCGGGGCGTCGGGATATCTGGATATCGGGTCCGGGCGCAGCGTCAGTCGTCTGTCACTCCTGCCAGTTGCAGGGCCTCACCCACGGTCGAGTGGTACTTCTCGGACAGCCAGGTCAGCGGCAGTCGAATGCCCGGCTCCAACAGCCCCATGCGGTGCAGGGCCCACTTGACGGGGATCGGATTGGACTCGATGCCCAGGTTGGTATGCAGCGGCATCAGCCGGGTATTGATCTGGTGCGCCTTGTCGGCATCGCCGGCCACGGCGGCAGCACACAGCTCATGCATGGCCCTCGGCGCGACATTGGCGGTCACCGAGATATCGCCATTGCCACCCATCAGCATGAAATCGCAGGCGGTGGCGTCATCACCGGAGTAGAGCATGAAACCACTACCCTTGAGACGACCGATCAGATCCTCGGCACGCTCCAGGTTGCCGGTGGCATCCTTCAGGCCAATGATATTGTCGACCTCAGCCAGGCGCAGTACGGTCTCGTTATACAGGTCCGAACAGGTGCGGCCCGGCACGTTGTAGAGAATGACCGGCAGCTGGCTGCCCACGGCCACCGCCTTGAAGTGCTGATACAGCCCTTCCTGGGTCGGCTTGTTATAGTAGGGGCACACCGAGAGACAGTAGTCTGCCCCCACCTCGCTGGCATAGCGGGCCAGCTCGACCGCCTCGGAGGTGGCATTGGCCCCGGTACCGGCGATGACCGGGATGCGGCCGTTGACCTCCTCCACCACGGTGCGGATCACGTCGAAGTGTTCGGCAAACGACATGGTGGTGGGCTCACCGGTGGTGCCGGCCGCGACAATGCCATCGGTGCCATTGTCGAGGTGGAAGTTCACCAAGCGGCGCAGCGCCTCCCAGTCGATGTCGCCATTGACCTTCATCGGCGTCGCCAGAGCGACAATACTGCCAGTGATCATCCTCTCGTTCCTCTCCGCTCATGCCGCTCTTGGGCGCCGATTATCAGCAGGCCCCTCGAAGCAAAAGGTAAATGGTACTCAGGCGGTCGAAGAGTGTACAGCAGCATGCGCCGGAGACTTTGACAGACGTGGCCCTGTTGCGTGTAATCAGGGCCTTACCAAAAGCCAAGGATTCCCCACATGACGCTTGCCATCGGCCAACCCGCACCGGACTTCACCGCCACTGCCACTGGCGACAAGACCGTTACCTTAGCCGGCCTCAAGGGTCGGCAAGTGGTCATCTTCTTCTATCCCAAGGCCAGTACGCCAGGCTGCACCACCGAGGGCGGCGATTTTCGCGACCGCATGAGTGCCTTCGAGGCCGCCAATACGGTCGTCCTCGGCGTCTCCCGCGACGGCCTTCGCGCCCAGGAGAACTTCAAGGCCAAGCAGGCCTTCAACTTCAACCTGATATCCGACAAGGACGAAGCCGTCTGTCGGCTGTTCGATGTGATCAAGCTCAAGAAGCTCTATGGCAAGGAGCACATGGGCATCGAGCGCAGCACCTTCCTGATCGATGCCGAGGGCAAGCTGGCCCGGGAGTGGCGCGGCGTCAAGGTCCCCGGCCATGTCGACGAGGTGCTCCAGGCCGCCCAGGCCCTGCATGCCGACGACTGAACCGCAACGCCCGCCCGGCCTGCCGGGCGGAAGCCTCGCCGCCCTCTCACCTTTACGCTCGCTTCACTCCTCGGCCCACTCCTCGACGACGCTCTCTTCCGCCTGGCGCTGCTGGATGCCGCGGGGCCAGGCGTAGACCAGCGCCTTGAGCAGGGTAGCGAGTGGAATGGCAAAGAAGATGCCCCAGAAGCCCCAGATACCGCCGAAGAAGAGCACCGCCACGATGATCGACACCGGGTGCAGGTTGACCGCCTCGGAAAACAGGATCGGCACCAGCACATTGCCATCCAGCGCCTGGATGATGCCATAGGCAACCAGGACGTAGAGGAACTGATCACTGAGCCCGAAATGAAAGCCGGCCACCGCGGCCACCGGCAGCGTCGCCACGGCGGCACCGATATAGGGCACCAGCACCGAGAATCCCACCAGTACCGCCAGCAATGCCGAATAGGGCAGACCGAAGAAAGCGAAGGTGAAGAATGTCACGGTACCGACAATGATGATCTCGATGAACTTGCCGCGAACGTAGTTGGCGATCTGGTCGTCCATCTCGTGCCAGATGCGGGTCATCAGCTGACGCTGCTGTGGCAACAGCGAGAGTGAAAAAGCGACCAGTTGGTCGCGATCCTTGAGCAGGAAGAAGACCAGGATGGGCACCAGCACCAGGTAGATGATCAGCGCAAGGACATTGCCCAGCGAGGCCAGTGAGAGGGTCAGCATCCTTTGACCGAACTGGGTCATCTCCCGCCCGGCGACCCCGATCCACTCCTGCACCTGGTCCGGTGTCACCAGGTTGGGGTAGCGCTCTTGCACGTCGCCCAGCCAGCGCTGGCTGCTGGCGAACATGCGCGGTGTCTCCTGGACCAGACCCACCAGCTGATTCCATATCAGCGGCATCAGGATGAAGGCCAGCGCCAGCAGTATGCCGATGAAGCCCAGGAACACCACGACCACCGACAGCAGGTGGGGCACCCCTCGGCGCGTCATGGCATTGACGCCTCCCTGCAACAGGAAGGCAATCACCAGGGCGGTGAGAAAGGGAGCCAGCATGCGACCGAACAGGATCACTACCGCGAAGCCCAGTATCAGCACCACCAGCAGGATCACTGCCTCTTCATCGGAGAAGTAATGGTCTACCCAGCTCTTGAAGACCTGACGCAGGGTCATGTAACAGGCTCCTCGCCCTTGCGAATCCAGTAGTGAAAATGCTCGCCACGCTCTTCACGCTCCACCAGCTCATGGATGCTCTGCTCGGCGAAGGTCTCGAAGTCACGCCAGGAACCCGCATCAGTTGCGATGACCTCGAGCAGTTGGCCGGCCTTGAGCCTGGCCAATGCCTGCTTCGCCTTCAGCAGCGGCAGCGGACACGGCAGGCCGCAGGCGTCGAGCAGGTCATCTGGTTGCACAGCCATGGTAACTCCCGGAAGAATGCAGGTTATTGCAAATAAGGGGGGCGCTCTTGCAGCGAACGCCAAAACCCTTGAGATTTAAAGGCACTTTACAGGTCGAATCAATGTCGGATATGCATTCGATCGCCCATTATGACGAGGTTGGCCATGCTGCGTAACATCCGCACCTTCCTGACCGGTAGCGCCATGGTGCTGTCACTTGCCCTGATCGGTCCGGCAGGCGCCACGGATGACTACGGCCTGCCCAGCCTGACCACCGGCAGCCAGGCCGTGAGCGGTGAAGAGTATCGCCTGGGCCGTGCCTGGCTACGCCAGTTCCGAGCCCGCGCGCCCCAGTGGCAGGATCCCATCGCCCAAGACTATGTGGAGTCACTGCTGGCCCGTCTGGTTCCCCACAGCGGTGTCGATGGCTCCCGCACGGTCGTGACGCTGGTGGACAGTCGCACGCTCAATGCCTTCGCCGTACCCGGCGGTGTCATCGGCCTGAATGCCGGCCTGTTCGCCTTCGCCGACGAGGAGGACGCGGTGGCGTCGGTGGTGGCCCACGAGCTGGGCCACCTCTCCCAGCGCCACTATGCACGCGGCCAGGCCCGCGCTGAACAGACCCAGATTCCCGCCATGGCGGCCATGCTGGCCGGCATGCTGATCGCAGTTAGCGGGGGCGGCGATGCCGGTGTCGCCGCCGCCATGGGCTCGCAGGCGGCCTTTATCCAGGACCGACTGGCCTACTCGCGCCGCTTCGAGCAGGAGGCCGATCGCATCGGCCTGCAAGCCATGTCACAGGCCGGTTTCGACCCCCAGGCCATGGTCCGCATGTTCCGCGCCATGCAGCGCCAGGCCAGCCTCCAGGGGGGCAACCCTCCGGAGTTCCTGCTTACCCACCCGCTGACCGAATCCCGCATCAGCGATGCCGAATCGCGCGCCTCGCAGTTGGAGGCCGCCGGCTCCCGCAATAGTGAACCAACCTATCACCTGATTCGTGCTCGTGCCCTGCTGACGATCCATCAGCGGGATCCGCAGCAAGCGGTCAATCGCCTGGCACAGGACGACGCCCCGGATGCCGCCAGGCGCTACCTGGACGCCCTGGCCGAAGCCCAACGGGGCAACACCGACAGCGCCCTCGCCGCCCTGGATGGACTGGCCCGCGAGCTTCCCGACCTTGCCATGATTCCCGCCAGCGCCGCGGAGGTCGCCTTCGATGCCGGCCGCTATGACGATGCCATCGAACGCAGCCGGCGCCAGCTGCGGCTGATGCCGGGCTACATGCCTGCCACCCGCATCATGGGCGAAGCGCTGCTGCAACGGGATCCCAACGAAGCGTATCGCGTCCTGCGTGACCTGGCCGAACGACGTCCGGAGGACCCTCAGGTCTTCACCCTGCTCGCCGAGGCCGCTGGCCGTAGCGATCGTGAAGCCTGGGGACATCTCGCCCGGGCCGAGCATATGCAGCTGACCGGCAGCATCGACCAGGCCATTCGCCAGCTCGACGTGGCCAAGCAAATCGCCGAGAGAAGCGGCGACACCAATGCCGCCGGCCGTATCACACAGCGCCGCGAGGATTTCGTGGGTTATCGCGAAACGATGGAAAAGTTCTAGGAGTCTGTCCAGTCTAGAGAGGCAGCGCCGTCTTGTACTTGACCTGCTTGAGAGAGAAGCTCGAGCGGATGTTGGCAACGCCCGGGATCTGCGAGAGCTCGTTGACGATGAAATGTTCCAGGGCCTGGACGTCCTTGAGCACTACGCGAATCATGTAGTCCGACTCTCCGGTCATCAGGTAGCACTCCATCACCTCAGGATAGCGATGCATGGCGGACTCGAAGGCCTCCAGGGCGTCCTCTACCTGTCTTTCCAGCCTCACATGGATGAAGACACTGACCCCCAGGCCCACTGCCAGAGGGTCCAGCAGGGTCACATAGCGGTCGATCACCCCAGCCTGCTCCAGGGCATTGACCCGAGCCAGGCAAGGCGAAGGTGAGAGATGTATACGGCTGGCCAAGGCCACATTGGTCAATTTGGCATCCTCCTGGAGTTCTCTCAGGATCCGGATGTGGGTGGCATCGAGGTCGAGGTGCGGCATCTTGTGCTCTTCTGGCGATAGTTATCAGAATTCTCTGCGGAAATCTTAGGGGTTTCAGGTGCTTTTTGAAAGCAACTGCGGCGTTGTACGGGTTAGAGTTCTCTCATGACAAGAAGGAGAGCCGCCATGACCGCCCATCACCACAGTCACGCCGAATCCCTGCCAGTTACCGGGACCTCCGGTGCCGACAGCGACCCCGAGGAAACCCGCGAATGGCAGGAGGCCCTCAATGCCGTGGTCGCCCACGCTGGCGAGGCACGCGGACGTTTCCTGCTGGAACAGCTCGACCAGGCCGCCAGCCACCTTGGCATCCATGATTACCACCAGCCGTTTTCCGCTTATCGCAACACCATTCCCCTGGAAAAGCAGCTTCCCTATCCGGGCAATCTCGCCCAGGAAGAGCGCATCACCGCCATCAATCGCTGGAATGCCCTGGCCATGGTCGCCCGGGCCAACCAGGCTCACCCGGAACTGGGCGGGCACATCGCCAGCTATGCCTCAGCCGCCGAAATCTTCGAAGTTGGTTACCAGCACTTCTTTCGGGGTGATGAGGCCCCGCACGGGGCGGATCTGGTCTTTCTACAGCCTCACTCCGCGCCGGGTATCTACGCCCGAGCCTACCTTGAAGGTCGCCTCGAGGAGTCACAGCTCGAGCGTTATCGCCAGGAAACCAGCGGGTGTGGCCTGTCCTCCTATCCGCATCCCTGGCTGATGCCGGACTTCTGGCAGTTTCCTACCGGCTCAATGGGCATCGGCCCGATCAGTGCCATCTACCAGGCCCGCTTCATGCGTTACCTCGAGCATCGCGGCCTGGCGGAAATGGGGGATCGCCACGTCTGGGGCATCTTCGGCGATGGCGAGATGGACGAGCCGGAGTCCCTGGGTGGGTTGTCCATGGCAACCCGAGAGCGCCTCGATAACGTGACCTTCATCATCAACTGCAACCTGCAGCGCCTCGACGGCCCGGTGCGTGGCAATGGCCAGATCATCCAGGAACTGGAGGCCATGTTCACCGGCGCCGGCTGGAATGTGATCAAGGTGCTGTGGGGGTCGGACTGGGATGCGCTCTTCGCCCGGGATACCGACCATGCCCTGCTGCGTCGCTTTGCGGCCACCGTGGATGGCAAGTACCAGACCCTGGGTGCCAAGGACGGCGCCTACAACCTGACGCACTTCTTCCAGGAAGACCCGGCGCTAAAGACCCTGGTCGCCCATATGAGCGACGAGGAAGTGGACGGCCTGAAGCGTGGCGGCCACGACATGCGCAAGCTGTATGCCGCCTTCGCAGAGGCGCGTGCCCACAAGGGCGCGCCGACGGTCATCCTGGCCAAGACCAAGAAGGGCTACGGCATGGGGGCTAATGGCGAATCGCGCATGACCGCCCACCAGACCAAGAAGCTCGATCCCGAGTCGCTGGCGGCCTTCCGGGACCGCTTCCGATTGCCACTCAGCGATGATCACCTCGCCGAGATGCGCTTCTTCAAGCCTCCCGCTGACAGCCCGGAAATGCGCTACCTGCGGGAGCGCCGCCAGGCACTGGGAGGCGCCATACCCCGGCGACGCAATGATGCAGCGCCCGTCCCCGTGCCCGCACCGGCACGCTATGCCGGCTTCGCCCTGAAGGCCGATGGCAAGGCCATGTCGACCACCATGGCGGCGGTACGCATGCTTGGTGGTCTGCTCAAGGACAAGACGCTGGGGTCGCGAGTCGTGCCCATCGTGGCCGATGAGGCGCGCACCTTCGGCATGGCCAACCTGTTCCGCCAGGTTGGCATCTATTCCCCGGTCGGCCAGCTCTATGAGCCGGAGGATGCCGGCACCATGCTCTACTACAAGGAATCCCGCGACGGTCAGATTCTCGAGGAGGGCATCACCGAGGCCGGCGCCATCTCCTCCTGGACGGCGGCAGCCACGTCCTACAGCGTGCATGGCCTGGCGATGCTGCCGTTCTATATCTACTACTCGATCTTCGGCTTCCAGCGTGTCGGTGACCTGATCTGGGCCGCCGCTGACCAGCGCCCCCGCGGCTTCCTGTTCGGTGCGACCGCCGGCAGGACCACCCTCAGCGGAGAGGGTCTCCAACACCAGGATGGCAGCAGCCATCTGGTCGCCGCCACGGTGCCCAACTGTCGGGCCTATGATCCGGCCTTCGCCCACGAGGTGGCGGTGATCATGGACCACGGCATGCGCGAGATGCTCGAGGAAGGGCAGGACGTCTTCTACTACGTCACCCTGACCAACGAGAACACGGCCCAGCCTCACAGCCGCCAGGGGTCGAGGCCGATATCATCAAGGGGCTCTACCGGCTGCCGTCCCATGCCCCGTCTGCCCCGAAGATACGGCTGCTGGGCTCGGGGGCCATCCTCAACGAGGTGATCCGTGCCGCCGACAGGCTCGCCGAGGATTGGCAGGTCCAGGCGGAGGTATGGAGCGCCACCAGCTTCAGCGAGCTAGCCCGGGATGCCCGGGAGGTCGAACGTCGCCAGCGTTTTCATCCCCTGGATACCCCACGGAGGAGCCATCTGGCGAACTGCCTCGAGGGTGACATCCCGATCGTGGCGGCCAGCGACTATGTGCGTGCTTACCCCCAGTTGATCGCCGGGTATGTCCGCCCGCGGTTCCTGACTCTGGGCACCGATGGTTTCGGCCGCTCGGATACCCGGACGGCGATGCGAGACTTCTTCGAGGTCGACGCGACCCATGTGGTGCTGGCAGCGCTCCAGGTTCTGGTGGAAGAGGGCGATCTGCCGGCAAAGCGGCTGGCCGACGCCCTGGCGCATTACGGTATCGAGCCCCCGGAAGCCGCACCCTGGCAGCACTGAATCGCTCTAGGAGCCTGTCCCGGCGCCGCTGATTCAACGGCAGTTGCGACTGCCGCTGAGCAAGAAGTGAACCTTACTTCTGGAAATTGAGCATCCGCTCCAGCGGCTTGAGTGCCTTTCGGCGCAACTCGTCATCGACGAAGATCTCGCCGCTGCCCTCGCGCAGGGCGCCGGCCATGTTGTCCAGCGCGTTCATCGCCATCCAGGGGCAGTGGGCGCAGCTCTTGCAGGTCGCACCGCTACCGGCGGTAGGCGCCTCGAAGAGAGTCTTGCCCGGCACCGCCTGCTGCATCTTGAAGAAGATGCCACGGTCGGTGGCCACGATCAGCTTGTCATGGGGCAGCTCCTTGGCCGCCTTGATCAGCTGGGACGTCGACCCCGTCACATTGGCAAGCTCGACCACCGCGGCCGGCGACTCGGGGTGCACCAGGACTGCCGCTTCCGGATAGAGTGCCTTCAAGTCCTCGATACCCTTGGCCTTGAACTCCTCGTGGACAATGCAGGCACCGTCCCAGAGCAGCATGTCGGCACCGGTCTTCTGCTGGATATAGCCCCCCAGGTGCTTGTCCGGCGCCCAGAGGATCTTCTCGCCGCGGGCCTGCAGGTGCTCGATGACGTCCACCGCGATGGAGGAGGTCACCACCCAGTCGGCCCGGGCCTTCACCGCCGCCGAGGTGTTGGCATAGACCACCACCGTGCGATCGGGGTGAGCGTCGCAGAAAGCGGCGAACTCGTCGGCAGGGCAGCCGATGTCCAGCGAGCAGGTCGCCTCCAGGGTAGGCATCAGCACCCGTTTCTCCGGCGACAGGATCTTGGCGGTCTCGCCCATGAAGCGCACCCCGGCGACCACCAGGGTGTCGGCTTCATGGCGTGCGCCGAAGCGCGCCATTTCCAGGGAGTCGGCAACGCAGCCGCCGGTTTCCTCGGCCAGCTGCTGGATGGCATCGTCGGTATAGTAGTGGGCCACCAGCACGGCATTCTGCTCCTGGAGCAGCCGCTTGATTTCGGCGACGCGAACGTCGTCCTCGGCGGGAATCCGGGTGGGGCAATAGGCGCGGGCAAGGTGGCTACGCACCTCGGCCCTGGAAGTCATGATCGTCATCGTGTCTACCACTGTGACTGGCAGGGGCTCCCCCTGCATGTATCGGGTACATCGCGAATCGCACGATCCGTGCGGGCGATGCGCCTGGGGCCCAGGCGGCGTCTCTCGCCACCTCGGCCTATTACTCTATTCTAGACCACAATTCACGGCAATTGCTCCCCCCGGCTTGATTAACCGGCCACGCTTGCACCGGGTGCGTCAGAGGTGACAGCCCAGCACCTGTGTATATCGCGAACGGGCAGCAACACGCTAGCTTACAGAGTCGATGCGACAGCTGCATGGGCCCAGGGCTAAATTAAGGATCGACGATCCAGCAAACGATCGTATTCTCCCTTGACGACCGCGTAGCACTCGCAGACTCTCGCTTCGAGACCCAGCCGGTCGAGCACCTTGATATGCCCACGATGATAGGATATCAGGCCCGCCCGCTGCAGCTTGCCTGCCGCTTCGGTCACCCCTTCCCGGCGCACCCCCAGCATGTTCGCGATCAGCTCCTGGGTCATGACCAATTCGTCACCTGGCAGCCGGTCCAGGCTCAGCAGCAGCCAGCGGCAGAGCTGCTGGTCGACCGCGTGATGGCGGTTGCAGACCGCTGTCTGGGCCATCTGCGTCAACAGTGCCTGGGTATAGCGAAGCAGCAGCCGCTGCAACACATCGGCACGGTAGAACTCATCCTTGAGGCGCTGGCCCTTGAGTCGGTAGGCCTCGCCGGAGCTCTGCACGATGGCCCGACTCGGCGTCGTCTCACCCCCCATGAACAGTGACACGCCAACGATCCCTTCATAGCCCACCACCGCAATTTCCGTCGAGGCACCGTCCTTCATCACGCAGAGCAACGACACGATGGCATCCAGCGGGAAATAGACATGCTGCATCACGCCACCGGATTCACTCAGCGACTTGCCCAACGGCAAGTGCACGAGCTCGAGGTGAGGTAGCAGCCGCGCCAGCTCCTCCTCCGGCAACAGTCCCAGCAGCTGATTTCGCGGATTATATGATGGTGCCGACATCCCAAGCCCTCCCTTTGTGCGCCAGTGTCTGAGCTATTTCGTCACGACTATGTGCGCCACCCAACGGATAACACTCTCATGCTGCCCTTATGCTGAAGGTGGCGGTCCGTCGTAGCCGCCTGCCCTCAGGAAACTCCCGCTGCGAGCAAGCCCCCTTAACCCGAGCGATACCGCCATGAAACACATCAAACATTCCCTGCTGGTCTCTACCTCCTTCCTGCTGGTGCTGTCACTCTCCGCCTGCTCCGGCATGTCCAAGCAGGACAAGGGCACCGCGATAGGCGCCGGCGTGGGTGCCGTAGGTGGTTCAGTACTCACCGGGGGCTCCGCTATCGGCACCGTGGGTGGCGCCGCGGTGGGTGGCGTCATCGGTCACGAGATCAGCAAACCGTAGTCTTTTCACCAGACACGCCAGCGCGGGGAGTGACCGCCGCAGCATGGGAAACCTATACTGCCCTAGTGTTCGCCACCGCACAGTCGGGGCACCCCCCGGGGACTATCATCAACTTGAGTGTGGCCAAGGAAGTGCCAGGACAGGATGTCGCGCTACGCGTCGCAAGGATTGCGGCGTCATCCTGCCAACTTGGCCTCTGGTACGTCGGTTAGCGCACCGACGCCAAGCGCCTGACAACCTACTATTCAGAATCATCAGCCACGCCGATATCGATTCTGGTATCGGCTACTGATGATCAATGGAGGCGCCATGTACAATATCGTATGGATCGTAGGAGCTGTGGTGATCGTGCTGGTCGTGCTATCGGCGCTCGGCTTGCGCTAGACAGACCCAAAAGACGAGATTCAGTGAATCTCTGGAATCCAACAAGAAAGGGCCCCGATGGGCCCTTTCTTGCTGACTGACCTTCGTGCTGCCCCCTTCTCAATCCTCCACGCGTATCCGGCCCAGGCTATAGTCGCCGCCATGATTGGCGAATACGAAGCCCTGGAAGCGCTCCCGGAAGCTTGTGTCGCGTGCCTGGATGACACGTCGTCCGTCGACGCTGATTCGCATCTCGCCATCCTCGTCACGGGTCCAGGCCAGGGTATGAAAGCGGTCGTCCTCCAGGTTGATTGCCCCATCGCTGCTGGCGATCACATCGCTACCGTTGCTGGTGACCCTGATCAGGCTCAGCCCGGGGCGCGTATCGGGGCGATAGACCAGCCGGTATCCGGCGCCCGAACTGTTGCCCTGAAAGACTCCCAGTTCGAGGCTACCCGCTTTCTGGCGGGAAGCCAGGTCCAGCTCCATTTCGAAGGCGTTGCGGATCGGTGACGCAACGAAGATCCTGGCGGTCTCTGCGGCTACCGGTGCCGCTTCGGGCTGTACACTGCCCGTCTGTTCGAGGATCAGTTTCAGCATGGCAAGGCCGACCTCCTCGGGCCGGTCGGAGCTCAGGCTCCTGCGCGCCGGGGCTCTCTCGTCCGGCACCTCGACCACACTGCGCAAGCCGTTGCGATCGATGCGAAAATCACCGCTGAGCACGGTCCAGGCAGGGTTGCGGTGGTAGTCGCCATCATTGAAATCGTCCTGCAAGGCCACTCTGACCGGCGCCTCAGCCGGCGCAGACTCCGTCGGCACGGCTCGGGATGGTGCCTGCGCTGGTACCTGTGCAGAGGCACGACCGGACTGGCGTAGTCTTGCCAGCAGTTGCGGCGAGGGTTGAGCGTCCCGGGCGAGGCCTGCCTGTCCCTGATAGGAGCGAATGGCATTGCGGGTGCGCGCGCCCATCAGGCCATCGACCGGACCGGCATCGTAGCCAAGCCGATTGAGTTCACGCTGTGTCTCGGCGACGAGCTCCCGGCCCGACAGGGTCTCCGGACGCCGCGGTTCGGGAGTGGCTGCCGTGGCAGGCTCCCTCGCCTGCCAGCCACGGGCCGCCTGCTGCGCTTCGGCGATCTGGTGAGCGGTCATCCGCTCGGCCACCGCCTCGCGCGCGCCGACAGCATGGCGATGGCCGCGGGAGGCCGCCAGGTTGTACCACTTGTGCGCTTCGACAAAATCCTGGGGGGTGCCGTTGCCGGCTTCGTGCATGCGTCCCAGCATGTACTGGGCATCGGCGTCCTCATCGCGGGCGAGCTCGCGGAATTCCTGGATGGCCTCTCGGTATTGCTGTCGCTCGTAGTGACTCATGGCGCCGGCATAATCAGCGCTGACAGAAGCGATATAACCGAACATGAGGAGTGCGAGTACCAATCCCTTCCTGATCATGGTGATCTCTCCAAATCTAATGGGCATGTCACCTGGATCGGCTGTTTTTCCGCAAGGTGTCATCCAGACTGTTCCTGTTATGCCGGGCAAGCAAGCACTGTATGCGCTTTCTGGGGAAGGTATGCCGACAAGACGATACCGAGATTCCGCTAGGCACCGAGACAAACGAAAAACGCCCTTGCCTGGGGTGGCAAGGGCGTTTTTTCGTGTCTGGTGGGTCGTGTAGGATTCGAACCTACGACCAATTGGTTAAAAGCCAACTGCTCTACCAACTGAGCTAACGACCCAGTGCTTGCGAACAAGCTTACAGGTCCGGATGGTGGGTCGTGTAGGATTCGAACCTACGACCAATTGGTTAAAAGCCAACTGCTCTACCAACTGAGCTAACGACCCTTCCGAACGGGGGCAGATATTACCGACCCAGCCCCTGAAAGCAAGGGCTTTTTGGCAGCCCTTTCGCCAACATCACGCCGGCCGGCTCAGCGGCTGCGCGGACTCTTCGGCTTGCGCATCGCCTGCACCGGACGACGCTTGTTCTTGTCGCGGCTCCAGCGATTCTTCTCGTCGGGCGTCAGCTCCGGCACCTTGCGCGAGGCCAGGCCCGCACTCTCCGCCAGGTCGTCGATCTCGGCCTGGGAAAGCTCCACCCACTCCCCGGCCTTGGCCCGCTTGTCGAGGAAGATATTGCCGTAGCGCACACGCTTCAGGCGACTCACCGTCAGCCCCTGGGATTCCCACAGCCGCCGCACTTCGCGATTGCGCCCCTCGGTGATCACCACGTGGAACCAGGTGTTGATGCCTTCGCCGCCAAACTCCTGCACATCGGTGAAGCGAGCCGGGCCATCCTCGAGCATGACGCCCTGGACCATGGCCACGACCTGCTCCTTCTTCACCTCGCCCATTACGCGTACGGCGTATTCACGCTCCACCTGGGTGGAGGGGTGCATCAGGCGATTGGCCAGCTCGCCGTCGGTGGTGAACAGCAACAGGCCACTGGTGTTGATGTCCAGGCGTCCGATGGCGACCCAGCGCTCGCCTTTCAGGCGCGGCAGGCGCTCGAAGACGGTACGCCGTCCTTCCGGGTCCTTGCGGGTGCACAGCTCGCCTTCCGGCTTGTTGTACATGATCACCCTCCGTGGCGTCTCCTCGGCACCGCGCAGGGTCACGGGACGATCATCGAGGCTCACCCTGTCGCGCATCTCGATGCGGTCGCCCAGGGTGGCCAGCTTGCCGTTGATCTTGACGCGACCGGCCGCAATGGCGGCTTCCATTTCGCGACGCGAGCCCAGCCCGGCACGGGCCAGAACCTTCTGCAGTTTTTCCGTGGTGATCGTCATGATTCGTCAGATTTCTCTTCGGGTGTGAATTCCGCCCCCGCTCCGCCGTCATCATCGACGCTGGTGCGGGCACGTTCGGCCAGGCGGGCTTCCAGATCGGCAAAGCTCAGCCCGGGCCTGTCGGACGCCTTCCCGGCGTGTGTCGCGTCGGCCATCCCGGCCGTCGTGTCGTGATTCTCGCCACTTTCCTGGCTCGCCGCCAGCGCTGTCTCTTCACGGCTTTCATGCGCTTCGTCGATTGCCGCGGCAATACTCTCCTCGCCCTGGTCGCCGGGAGGCTCCTCGTCGCCTTCCTCCGGCTCATCGGCCTGGGCCAGCACGGGGCTGGGCGGTGGCGGCGCCTCGTCCTCGAAGAAGGGCTCCGCCACCCCTTTGAGCTCGTGCATGGGCGGCAGTTCGTCCAGGGTCTTGAGTCCGAAATCGTCGAGAAAGGAACGGGTAGTGGCATAGACCGCCGGACGACCGGGCACGTCCCGGTGACCGACCACGCGAATCCAGCCGCGCTCGGCCAGGGTGCGCATGATCGAACTGCTCACCGCCACGCCACGCACCTCCTCGATGTCGCCGCGGGTCACCGGTTGCCGGTAGGCGATCAGTGCCAGGGTCTCGAGCAGCGCCCGCGAGTAGCGTTGGGGGCGCTCATCCCATAGACGGGAGACCCAGGGAGAGAGCCGCGGCCGGATACGCAGCTGGTAGCCGGAGGCGGTCTCGAGCAGCTCCATGGCCCCGGTCTGATGTCGCCCTTCCACACGCAGCAAGGCTTCGCGCAGGGCGCGACGCGCCGGCCGCTCGTTCTCGTCGAACAGGCTCTCGAGGCGCTCCAGCGACAGCGGCTCCGCCGCCGCCAGCAGGGCCGCTTCGAGAATGTCATCGAGGCTGTCGGGCAGTTCCATGGCGCTCATGTCTCGCCCTCTTGCGGCATCTCGATCTGCTCTTCAAAGGAGCCCTCGGCTTCAAAGGGGCTCTCGATATCGACTCCCTCATCGTCAAAGGCCGCCTCGCCCGACTCTGATCGCGGTGTTCGGGCGCGCACATGAATCGGCGACAACGGCGCATTCTGCACGATCTCGATCATCGCCTCCTTGGCCAGCTCCAGGATCGCCATGAAGGTAACGATCACACCGGCCCTGCCCTCCTCCAGCGTGAACAGCGCTTCGAAAGAGGTGTAGTGCTCATGGGTCAGCCGCTCCATGATCGCCAGCATGCGCTCCCGGGTGGAGAGCACCTCGCGACCGATGTGGTGCGCCTGATTGAGCTCGGCGCGCCGCAGGATGCCGGCCAGGGCACCGAGCAGCTCATCGAGCTCCACATCGGGGTGGAGCACCCG
>NZ_AZQX01000019.1:0-20221 GCF_000568385.1 Halomonas sp. BC04 | reverse complement strand
GGGTATCGGGACGCCCCTGGCCTCTTGGCGGGGCCCTCTGCGTCCGACTGCCATCAGCTGCGAGCCTTGGGCTTGCGCGGACCCCGGCGACGCTTGCCACCCTTGCCCTTGCCGCCCTTGGCATCATCCTTGCCGGCCTTGGCATCGGCCTTGCCACTGCCGGCTGCCGGCGATCCGGCGCTGTCCGGCTCGCCGCCACCACGCCGCTTGCGCGGCTGCCGCTTGGGACGCGGCTTCTCGTCCTCCAGGGCGAAGTCGATCTTGCGATCGTCAAGGTCGACACGCGCCACCTGAACGGTGACACCGTCCCCGAGGCGGTAGCTCATGCCGGTACGCTCGCCCTTGAGGCGGTGCTTTTCAGGCTCGTAGTGGTAGTAGTCCGAGGGCAGCGAGGTGACGTGCACCAGGCCTTCCACATAGACCTCATCGAGGCGCACGAAGATGCCGAATTGGGTCACCGAGGCGATGGTGCCCTCATAGACTTCGCCGAGCTTGTCGGACATGAACTCGCACTTCAGCCAGTCCTCCACGTCGCGGGTGGCGTCATCGGCGCGACGCTCGGTCATGGAGCAGTGCTCCCCCATCCCGAGCATCTGCTCGAAGGTGTAGGGACACCACTTGCTGGGCGGCTCCACCTTGCCGCCTTCGGCGCGCAGCACCGTGGCGGTCTGGCGCGGCCCGCGGATCACCGAGCGGATGGCCCGGTGGACCAACAGGTCCGGATAGCGACGGATCGGTGAGGTGAAATGGGCATAGGCCGGATAGGCCAGGCCGAAGTGGCCTTCGTTGTGAGGCGAGTAGACCGCCCGGCTCATGGAGCGCAACATCACCGTCTGGATCACGTCGGAATCGGGGCGATCCTTGATCACCTCTGCCAGGTCACGGTAGTCCTCGGGGCTCGGGTCGTCGCCACCGCCCAGCGAAAGCCCCAGCTCGTTGAGGAACAGGCGCAGTTTGTCCAGACGCTCCGGTGAGGGCTTCTCGTGGATGCGGTACAGCGCCGGCAGGTCGTGCTTGTCGAGGAAGCGGGCGGTGGCCACGTTGGCCGCCAGCATGCACTCCTCGATGATCTTGTGGGCATCGTTGCGCGAACGCGGCACGATCTTCTCTATCTTGCGCTCCTCGTTGAAGAGAATCGCCGTCTCGGTGGTCTCGAAATCGATGGCGCCACGGGCCACGCGGGCCTCGCGAAGCAGCCGATAGAGCGAATGCAGGTTCTGCAGCGAGGGCACCAGGGGGCGGTACTCCTCGCGCAGCGCATCCCCACCCTTGCCCTCCTCGTCAAGGATGGCCGCGACCTTGTTATAGGTCAGCCGCGCATGTGACTGGAAGACCGCCTCGTAGAAGCGGTAGCGACTGATGGCACCGGACTGGGAGATATTCATCTCGCAGACCAGCGCCAGCCGGTCGACGCTGGGATTCAGCGAGCAGAGCCCGTTGGAAAGCAGCTCCGGCAGCATGGGCACGACCTGGCCGGGAAAATAGACCGAATTGCCGCGGGTGATCGCCTCCTCGTCGAGGGCGCTGCCGGGACGTACGTAGTGAGACACGTCGGCAATGGCCACCAGCAATTTCCAACTGCCCGACTTGGTCTTCCAGGCACAGACGGCATCGTCGAAATCCTTGGCCGACTCATCGTCGATGGTAACGAAGGGGACATCGCGCAGGTCGATGCGATGCTGCTTGTCTGCATCCACCACCTCGGCCGACATGCCGCCGATCTGGTCCTGCACTTCCGGCGGGAACTCGGCGGGGATCTCGTAGCTGCGGATGGCGATATCGATCTCCATCCCCGGATCCATGCGTTCGCCGAGCACCTCGACCACCTCACCGATCGGCTGCACCCGTGTCTCGGGCTGCTGGACGATCTTCGCCGAGATCACCTGACCATCCTTGGCGCCGCCACAGGCGCTGTGGGGAATGATCACTTCCTGGGTGATGCGCGGGTTCTCCGGAATCAGCACGCCGAATTCAGAGGTGTTGGCGCGGTAGACACCGACGATGGTCTGGGTATTGCGCGACAGCACCTCGGCGATGGTCGCCTCGTCGCGTCCTCGCCGGTCGCGGCCGCTGACTCGCGCCAGCACGGCATCGCCATGGAAGACACGACGCATCTGGCGTGGCGGCAGGACCAGGTCCGGCTTCTTGCCGTCGTCGCGGAGCAGGAAGCCGAAACCATCGCGATGGCCAAGAACCTTGCCCTTGATCAGGTCCAGCTTGTCGATCAGTGCGTAGGCACCGGCACGGTTGCGCAACACCTGGCCGTCACGCTCCATGGCGGCCAGCCGACGACGAACCGCTTCCTGGAGCTCCTCATCGTCGAGGCCAAGCATGCGGCTCATGTTTTCATGGGTAACCGGCTTGCCGTGCTCTTCCATTCGAGCCAGCAGGTATTCTCGGCTGGGGGCGGGCTTGTCGTACTTATGGGCCTCGCGGCTGGCGTGCGGGTCGTCGCTGAGCGTCCAGTGGGTCATGCGTAGGGCATCCTTGGCAACATCGGGGACAGCGTTCTCGTGGGGGCGCAGGCAGTGCGCCGCGGGCGTAGGGTCTTGCTATTAGGGTCTATTGTCATGGGCGCAGTATAGCGCCGGTACCGGCTTGGCCCAACCATGGCGGCGTGATCCGGTCATACATCGGAAAACCGCAACGCAATCGCGGATGGTTTCATGCGGATCAGATGTAGTAGAGCAGTAGCGAAATGGTAAGTAATACGGCTACCCAAAGCACCATGCTGCCAGTAGGCCAGGTGCGCGCCAGAATGCCCTTTGGACCATGATAACGCAGGGCCTGGGCGACGATGCGGCGCAAGGGCCAGCGCATGGCAGCCAGCAGGTTGCGCCATGCGCTCGTGCCGTGGCGGTGGATCAAGCCGACGGCGTGCGGGGCCGCCACGCGATAGAACCAGTCCGTGTCGAGGGTGATCTTGTCCTTGGGCGTCATGAATTTCAGCAGGACGAAAAAGACCAGGCCCACGAAGGAGAGAAGCTGCAGGTCCCAGAACACATGAGCCAGCGTATAGGCGTTGTAGCCGACCGGCTGATTCGGCAGCATCTGGTACAGCCACTGCGGATACACGCCGATGAAAATGCAAAAGAAAGCCGCAATCCCCATGGCAACCAGCATATTGGTCGGTGCTTCACGGGGGCGCAACCCGCTGTCACGCCCCAGGAAGGCGAACCAGGGCAGCTTTAGGCCCACACTCAGGAAGGTGCCTGCCGACGCCAGCGAGAGCATCAGCCAGACAAGCGCCGCCTGGTGGTCTGCATAGGCCTCGAGGATCATCGTCTTGCTGACGAAGCCGCTCGTCAGCGGCAGCGCTGAAATCGAGAATGCGGCGATCATGTAGAAAACGAACGTCAGCGGCATGTAACGGTACAGCCCGCCCAGCTCGGTCAGCTTCGTCCGCCCAGTCATCTGGATGATGGCCCCGGCACTCATGAACAGCAGTGCCTTGTACAGAATATGGGTGAAGGCATGGGCCGCGGAGCCGTTCAGTGCCATGGCGGTGCCCAGGCCGATGCCGGCCACCATGAAGCCGACCTGGCTGACAATGTGATAGGCGAGCAGCCGGCGGATATTGTTGGCCAGCACCGCATAGGTGACCCCCCAGAGCGTCATGACCGCTCCCAACCAGATCAGCACTTCCGTTTCGGGAAACCCCCGCATCAGGGTGTAGACCGCCGTCTTGGTGGTGAAAGCACACAGAAATACTGCCCCTGTCACCGTGCTCTCCGGGTAGCATCGGTGAGCCAGGCGTGCAGAGGAGGCACGGCGGCATTGATCATGAAGCCGATCAGTATCAGCCAGAATGCGGCCCCCCCGGCCCTGATGTCGTTGAAACTCAGGCTCCCGGTCTGCGTGTAATAAATCACGATGCCGGCCAGCAGGAGGACGCCACTGACCGCATGTACCATCAGGTAGCGAAAGCCGGCCGCCAGAGAGGCGGCCCGGCGATTTCGCCATATCAACCAGACCGATGAGAGCATCATGAGCTCCCAGAAGATATACAGCGTGGCCAGGTCACCGGCAAACACGACTCCCATGGCAGAGCCGGCATAAATCAAGGCGGCCACGTGCTGGATGGTGTCACGCACATGGAGAGCATAGATGGCGCCGATCAGCGCCATGATGGCGAAAACATGGGCAAAGACCAGGCTCAGTGCGTCCGCCCGACCCAGGATCAACTCCATGTTCAGGAATTCAAAACTGGCATGGGTTCCCGGAGCGGTGCCAAGCACTGCGAGAAGGGCCAGCGTGGGCACAGCCAGGAGGACCAGCTTCTGTAGCACCCCACGCAGAACCGACACCAGCAACCCGCCGAGGACCAGCAGCAGGAGGGTGAGAGCCACTCGATGAAAGGCCAGTCGATCACGAACCACTCATGCATGACGCCTGCCCTCCAGAATTCGGCTCAACTGCGTTCATCGGAGTCATCATCAAGCGCTCGGTAAGGCGTCAGTTCATCGTCGTAGTACCCTTCCCGACGATAGACCAGCCCCAGGCCCAATGCTTTGGCCAAACCGATGAGAATCAGGCATGCCAACGCCCCGAACAGGGCGCCGAATCCCCCCCAGGCCTCCCAGGCAAAGCGATCATAGCCGGAAGGGATCAGCAGGTCCGCGATGACCAATGCCGCCATGGCAGCCAGCAGCGTCCGTTTCAACCGTGCGTCATTGCGTACCAGTCGATCGAGCAGTTTGACGAGCATGTAACCCCCCCGGTTCTGTGGTATCAATTTCCAAAAATGCCACCGAGCATGGTGCGTAGCGGGTCGGCCGCCAGAAACAGTGCCATGCAGCCCAGCGCCGTGATACAGAGTGGCACCACGCACAGCAACGGTGCCTCCCTGACCCCACGACTTTCACCCTCCTTTGGCGGCATCAAAAACGCCCTCACTGCCGGCCTCAAGAGATAGACGATATTGAGCAGCGTGCTGAGCATGATGACCAGGACCATCAGGAGCTGCCCGCTGTCGGCCGCCCCCAGCACCAGATGCCATTTGCTCCATAGCCCGCCCATGGGAGGTACGCCGATCACCGCCAGCGCTCCGAGCAGGTAGGCGCCCATGGTGAAAGGCATGCGTCGACCGAGGCCATCCATCTCGCTGACATTCGTCTTCTTGCTGGCCACGTAGATGGCGCCGGCACAGAAGAACAGGGTGATCTTGCCAAAGGCGTGCATGACGATGTGCATGCTCCCGCCGATGGCCGCCAACTCATGGGCCAGCATCGCACCCAGTGTGATGTAGGAGAGCTGGCTGACCGTGGAGTAGGCCAACCGGGCCTTGAGGTTGTCCTTTTGCAGCGCCACGAGCGATGCTGACAGCAAGGAGAAGGCGGCGATAGTCATCAGCAGGTCCGCACTCCAGAGCTCTCTGAGGTAATCCTGACCGAAGATGTAGGTGCTCACCTTGAGCACTGTGAAGACCCCGGCCTTGACCACCGCCACGGCGTGCAGCAGCGCGGAGACGGGAGTGGGCGCCACCATGGCGGCAGGCAGCCAGCGGTGAAATGGCATCAACGCAGCCTTGCCGATACCGTAGATATAGAGCAGCAGCAACAGCCCCCCCAGGGCGTGGCTGACGTGGCCTTCCATGATCCCGCCTTCGGTGAAGCTCAAGGACCCGGCCAGCCACCAGGTGGCGACAATCGCCACCAGTTGGAAACCGATGGACGTACCCAGCAACAGCACCAGGTAGGTACGCGCCCCTTGCTGGGCTTCACGATTGCCCTTGTGGGCTACCAGCGGATAGGTGGATAGCGTCAGCACCTCATAGAAGATAAAAAGCGTGAACATGTTTTCGGCGAAGGCAATGCCCATTACCGAGAACAGGGCCACTGCGAAACAGGCATGGAAGCGTGTCTGCTTGCTCTCGTTAGCGCCGCGCATGTAACCGATAGCGTACAGCGAGGTGATGATCCAGAGGCTGGAGGCCACCAGCGCGAAAATCATGCCGAGGGGCTCGACCTCGAAGGCCATGCTCAGGCCCGGCAGCAACTCGATCAGCGTAATGGCGGGCCGCCCGCCCGCCAGGACAGCTGGCAATATCTGCAGGACCGTGGCGAACAGCAGCGCTGCGATGGCCACCATCAGGCCATCGCGAAGATTGGGATGGCGACCGCTCAGGCAATCAGCACAGCCCCCAATGCCGGGATGACCAGGGTGAGCGGAATGGCCACTGTGGCCTCCATGAACGGGAACGGACTCACCGGTAGCCTCCCATCAATGCCTCGGCGGCACGCTCGGCCAGGCCCACCGGCAGGGATGTCTCGATGCCGAAGTAGAGGCAGGACAGCGTGAGAAACCAGGTGGGAAGCAGCAGTGACAAGGGGGCTTCACGCACCTTCATTCGTCTGAGCGGCGCACGGAAAAAGGCCACTTCCACCACCCGCCACACATAGAGCAGGGCCAGCACCGACGTTCCCAGCACAAACACGGCTATAGGCCATAGCCCTCCGTCCAGAGCCGCAAGAATCAGATGCCACTTGGTGACGAAACCTGCTGTCAGCGGGACACCGATCAAGGACAGCCCCGCAATGACGAAGGCCGTCATGGTCCATGGCATCCGCTGCCCGGCACCGGTCATGTGGATCAGCGAAACGCCGCCGAGCCGATAGGCGATACAGCCCAGCGCCATGAACAGCGCCGCCTTGGTAATCGCATGATTGAAGAGGTGGAGTAGTGATGCCATCAGCCCAGGGTGCTGGCAAAGCTGATGCCCAGGATGATATAGCCCACCTGGGCCACGCTGGAGTAGGCAAGCATGCGCTTGATATTGGTATGGAAGATGGCAACGATGGACGGAATCAGAATGCCGAGCATCGCCAGCGGCATCAGCAGCAGGTTCATTCCGAGGACATTGAAGCTCAGCTCATGACCAAACACGCCGAAGATGAAGCGCATCAGCACATAGATGGCCACCTTGGTTGCCGTGGCGGAGAGGAACACGGTGACCATGGACGGGGCATAGGCATAGGCATTGGGCAGCCACAGGTGTAGCGGAAAGAGTGCCAGCTTCAGCGAGATGCCCACCACGATAAAGGCCAGCGCAGCACGTACCGTCCTGGTGTCATTGACTGCCGGTAGTCTCTCCGCCAGGTCCAACAGGTTCAGGGTGCCGGTCATGATGTAGAGAAAGCCGATGCCGATGAGCAGGAAAGTGGTTCCGATCGTCCCCATCATCAGATACTGGTAGGAAGCCATCACGGCCTGTCGCTCGCGGCCCGTGGCGATCAGTGAGTAAGATGCCAGAGCGGCAATCTCGAAGAAGACGAAGATATTGAAGGCGTCACCCGTGATGGCGATCCCCAGGAGCCCGCAATTGGCCAGCAGGAAGGCGGCATAGAAGTAGCCATGCTTGTCTTCCCGAACCTCGCTCGCCACGCTGAGCCGTGCGAAAGGCATGACCACCGCGCTGATGAAACAGATCACCAGCAGCACCAGAATATTGACGGAGTCCACCCGGTACTCGATCCCCACCGGCGGCAACCAGCCGCCCATGCTGTAGGCCACGACCCCTTCAGCCTGGACGCGGATCAACAGCAGCAGGGCGATGGCCAGGGTAAGCCAGCTGGTCAGGGTGGCAGTGGCCCAGGCAGCGCGTGGCGAGCGAGCCATGAGCATCACCAGCGGTGCCGCCAGCATGGGCACGATGACCTGAAATGCCGGCAGGTGAAGCTGAACCAACCCCATCACTACGCCTCGTCCTGAGCGTGGATCTCGTCTTCCTCGATAGTGCCGTAGAGCTCATGGATGCGCACCACCAGGGCAAGCCCCACGGCGGTCAGGGCGACGCCCACCACGATGGCCGTCAAGATGAGCACGTGGGGCAGAGGGTTGGAGTAGTCGCTCACGCCCTCCACATGAATCGGCGCGGTCCCCCCCTCCAGCTTGGCCAGACTGATGAAGAAGATGAACACGGAGGTCTGAAAGATATTCAGTCCAACGATCTTCTTGATCAGGTTGCCTTGGGCAATGACGATGTAGAACCCCACCATCATGAGCACGACAACGATCCAGTAGTTATAGAGTCCGAACCACTCCATTACTCTCGCTCCCGGCCGGCAAAGGCATAGAACAGGGTGAGAGCGACGGCAGCAACGGTAATGCCCACGCCCAGTTCGATGCCGATGATCCCGAGGGTCTCACCTGCCTGATCGTTCTCAAGCAGGACCTTGTATTCCAGAAACTGCCCACCCAGCACGATGCAAGCCAGGCCAATACCGATGTAGAGCAGCACGCCGAAAGCGGCCAGAAACCGGGCCGCCTCAGGGGGTATGGCCTCCTGCGCCACATCCAGCCCGAATATGAGGCTGAAGATGATGAAGCCTGCGGAGAAGATGATACCTGCCTGGAAGCCGCCCCCGGGGCCGTACTCGCCATGAAACTGGATATACAGCGCGTAGATCACAATCAGAGGAATCATGATCTTGGTAACGACCCGCAGCACGATGTGATGTTTCACGAACGCGTCTCCCCGCGACTGGGCTTCTCCCGGCGACGCTTGCGCTGCCGAGCCCGGCCGCTGCCGATGATCAGGATCACCGCCACGGCGGCGGTGAGCACGACCACGCTTCGCCCAGGGTATCCAGACCCCGATAGCTGGCCAGCACGGAGGTCACCATATTGGGGATGCCGATTTCCTCCACCGAGTGCTGGGTGAAATGCGGCGCCAGGTGGGTATGAGCGGGAGCCTGCGGATCGCCGACCTTTGGCATGTCCAGGGTGCCGTAGATGAGAGCCCCACCCGTGATCACCACCACCACCAGAGCCAGCAGGTTCTGACGCGTAATGCGGACTTTTTCTTCACTGGTGGTCAACGCCAGGGTGGCCAACATGAGAATGATCATGATCCCGGCTCCGACGGCAGCTTCCGTCAGGGCGACATCAACGGCGTCGAGCATCACGAACAGCGATGCCGCCAGCAGGCTGTAAATGCCAGTGAGCATGATCACCGCGAAGAGGTTGCGAATCCTCACCGCGGCAATCGCCACCAGGCCATGAAGGCCAGCAATACGAGGTCGATCAAGGCTTCGATGAGTCACCCTCCTTGTCGGACCGCCAGGGGGACAACTTGCACTGGCGCGCTGTCTTGGTCAGTGCATGACTGGCCGCAGGCGCCGTAAAGAACAGAAAAACCTGGGTAAACATAAGCTTGGCGGCCACCCCCAGGGAATCAGTCTGGAGTATCAAGCCGCCGAGAATCAGAATCATGCAGAGGGTATCGGTCATGCCGGCCGCCTGGATGCGGGAGTAGAAATCGGGAAAGCGCAGCAGGCCAACGCCGCTTATCACCACCAGTATGGCGCCGCTGACCAGCATCAGCCCGCTGAGCAGATCCAGGACCAGGCTCATGGCGGCTCCTCCTCACCGCGCCGGCGCGACGCACCGAAGCGGCCCGACTCGAAGAACCTCAGGACAGCCACTACGCCGATATAGTTGAGCAGTGCATAGACAATGGCAATATCGATGAACTCGGGGCGGCCGACAATGAAGCCAAGCAGGGCAATGAGCAGTACCGTAAGACTGCCGACAACATTTACCGCAAGGAGTCGGTCGAAGAGCGTCGGCCCAAGGTAGGCGCGGATCAGCGCACAGCCCAGGCTGAAGAGAACGGCCAGAGCGATGGCAACCAGCATCAGGGTTCCCCCTCGAGTCGAGTCACCCGCCGATCCATTTCACCGCTCAGAACACCCTGCTCCAGCTCCTCGGTCAAGGCGTAGAACCAGACCTCCTTCTCGCGGACATAGACGGTCACCGTACCCGGCGTCAGCGTGATGGAATTGGCGAGAAACACCCGGCCCAGATCAGTTTCCTGAGTGGTGTCCAGTCGGCAGATTCGCGGGCTCAGGCTCTTGCGCCCCAAGACAATATGACGGGCCACCACCAGATTCGCCTTCACCACTTCCATCAGCAGCCAAGGCAGGTACTTGAGGATGGGGATCAGCAGATGGATGGGAAGCCCTTCCCGGTCCAGAATGCGCATGCGATATGCCAGGTACACCGTCAGGGCAACGGATGCCACCCCCAGCGGGACCAGAATGGCATGGGTCAATTGACCGGAGAGCAGCAGCCAGATGGCGGCCATGATGCCTGACAGGCTGACGGCGTACTTGAGCACATTGAGCTCCTTGACCAACCAAGGGAGTATCAGCGCATTAAGGTGTATTCATCCTGCCTGATTCGGGGGGGGTATGGCACGCTGCATGAGCAAAAATTTACCTGATTACGCATAAGACTCAGCAGGCGCCTGGCGGAGGCCGCCGCGCTGGCGGTGATCGTTGGCATCGGCAACACCGCCGGGAGTCCTTCGGCCTCCAGTCGTGAGCTGAAGCTACTCCTACAGCGGCGTGGCAACGTTTGTGGAGAACATCGCCAAGGGGGACGATTTATAACTTCTTGATCATCCGAGCTCTTTCAGGTGGCTCAAGATTGGCCCGATGGCTGATCAAGGTGAGTAATCAGGAAAATTTACCTGATTACGCATAAGACTCAGCAGGCACTTGGCGGAGCCCGCCGTGTTATCCGCTATCACCTCGCCGGGCATCAGCGCCGGAAGGCCTTCGGCCTCCAGTCGCCGATGCGTCGGACCGGAGCTAAAGCTGCTCCGACAACGATGAGGCACCGTCAGTGGAAGACAACCCTGGAGTTCGAGCCCTCCTCGCCCGTCGGCAGCCACTGCTCACGCCATTCATGACGCCTGGGCGTCGGGTGAAAATTTGACCACGACTCTTGCATTGGGCCACAGTTTGGGTAAGATACGCCTCGCCTGCCCAGATGGCGGAATTGGTAGACGCGCTAGCTTCAGGTGCTAGTATCCGTAAGGATGTGGAGGTTCAAGTCCTCTTCTGGGCACCATCGCTCTCTTGGGAGAACTTGAGAGAGCCTGGTCGGGTAGGCGCCCAAGCGTTTTGTCAGCTCGAAAGTCTCGTGTTCGCCCAGGTGGCGGAATTGGTAGACGCGCTAGCTTCAGGTGCTAGTATCCGTAAGGATGTGGAGGTTCAAGTCCTCTCCTGGGCACCATCCCAGGCTCGCGAACACGAAGACAGCATGATGCGCCCAGGTGGCGGAATTGGTAGACGCGCTAGCTTCAGGTGCTAGTATCCGTAAGGATGTGGAGGTTCAAGTCCTCTCCTGGGCACCACCGCTCTAGCGAGCACATCGCGTCATGCAAGTTGAAGCATCTCAAGATGCGAAATGGAATTACCCAAGAAACCGCGAAATGATCGCGGTTTTTTTGTGCCTGTGATTCGCTCGCGCAGCCATTTATTTCAGAAGCGGCCAGGCAGCCGCGCCACTTCATCGAGGGCCCATCCTTCGGCCACGACCTCCCCCTCCAGCACTTCGGCAGTCTCCTCCGGCAGGCGCGGGAAGAAATTCAGCCCGGTACGCGCCTCCACCTCATCGATGCTTACCAGGTAGTCGTCCAGCGGCTCGTCGCCGCGCACATCCTGGGGCATGATGAAGGCCAGCCCCATGGGCTCATCGGCCGGCACGACTACGATCTTGTAGAACGCCTCGGGAATCTCGACGAGCCCCACCCGGTTGGTCACGTTATCGAGGAAGCGCTCGGGGAAAACCGGACCGGTGATCACCTGCACCACACCGAAGTGCGGCACGAAGTGATCGATCACCACCTCTTCCAGGCGCTGCCAGAGGCGGCGATTGAGGTCCGGCCGCTGGGGCGAAATGTTGCTCATCAGGAAAGACTGCTGCTGTGCCTCGCGCCCGTGCACGACCGCAAGGGCGTAGTTGGGCGCCAGGTGTCCACGGTCATAGCCGCTACCGGAGTAGCTGTCCGCCGCAATCGGCCAGAGCGTGCGCCAGTCTTGCCGGAAGCCGGGCCTGGGACCGGCATCCGGGTCGTCCACCTCATGCAGCAGGTAGCTGACCCACAGCGGATTGACCCGAATGTCGGACCAGCCGACGAGAAAGCCGTCGTTGCGCAGCACGCGGTGTACGGTCAAGGGCGTCAGGCTCTCCCAGGTAGGAACGCCCATCCAGCTCAGCTGATCGCGGTATTCCTGCTCCTGGGTGTACCACAGGCCGCTGCCGACGATGACGAATACGAGCGTGATGCCGAAATGGCGGATGCGTGAGCGCCAACCTGACAACGCAGAGCGTCGGCGCCTGCGGCGGGAGCGAGCTAGTGCATGAATCGTTCCGAATGGTGCCACTGCCGGCACGCATCGCCACCGGCACTCAGTGTTCAGGGAGTGAGCTAACGCTCGCCGGCTTACCAGCCCAGCGAGAACATGGTCTCGAGATCGTGACGGGAATGGACCTGCATGGCATTGAGGGTCTCCGTATCGCGAATGCCCTCCACGGCATTGAGGCGCTCGGTAACCAGTTCGGCCAGGCTCTCGAAGTCCCGGGTGCGGGCGATCGCCACCAGGTCATAGCGGCCGCAGGTCGAATAGACCTCGCTGATACCCTCGACGTCGGCGAGACGCTCTGCCACCGCCTTGACCTGGCCCTTGTCGGTGTTGATCAGGATCACGGCATTCTGCATCGGGAACTCCCCCTGGATCTGGAACGTCTTGCGGCCAATGCATCGCCGCGACCTGGCGCGAGTATAGCAGCCAGGGGGCGCCGGCTGAATCACGCCATGACACTCGATGAATCGCCCCTAGAGACAAGGAGGCAGAAATACCACGGGGTAGCCGACAAACAGCGTGCTGCCTGCCGAAAACAGATACACCCCTGCGGATACAAAGGCAAAGTAACACTCGCGCCGCAATTCTGCTCGGCGGGCCGCCACGACGCTGGCCCGGGCCAGCCACAGCAGCAGTGCCACCGTCACCAGGGTCGACAGGCCCACTGCGAGATTGATGCCGGTCCACATGTCGCGCTCGGGTTCCGGGGGCGCCACCGCACACGCCACCGAGAGCCCCCCGTATATCGCCACGAACCAGAGGCCCCAGATGGTCAGGCCACCAACGAGATGAATGGGATGGGTCAGGCTCAGCAGGTGCTTCATGATGCCCCTCCCAGCAGGGTCGGCATCACCCAGATCGCCACGAACAGGCTCCAGTAGACCACCAGGTTGTAGTACCACAGGCGCAGCACCACCACCGGCTCCATGGGGAACTCGACGCTGACGTAACCATAGCCCACGCGCAGCCCCTGCAGGATGCACAGCACCGCCCCCAGGGACGTCAGGATCAGCACGTAGCAAAGCGCCACGAACAGGATTGCATCATGGGCGGTCTCGGTGGGCGCCAGCTCAGCCAGCCACATCACCGCCACGATCAGCACCGCCTGCAGCGAACCCAGGCCGCCCGCCGCATACATCAATAGACCGAGCCCGGCTCCCTCGCGGCGGCGCAGCCTGCGCACCAGTCCGGCCAGTAGCGCGGCTCCCAGTGTCATCGCCGCCCCTGCCAATACCAACAACGGCATGGAGAGCGGCGATGCTTCGGGCATCTGCCACTCCGGCGCCACGGTCCACAGGTAGAACCAGCCAAACAGCAGCGAGAGGTAGAGCGAGCCGTTGGCCAGGTGCGAGACCGACATGCCCCACACCCCGGGACCGTTCATGGTGTGGTAGTGCAACGGAGGGTCGCTGGGCGCCATCGAGGCCTGGGGCGCCTTGCCGGGATGGGCCCCGTTCTCCCATGACCAGCGCAGCAGCAGGACGACGGCCACCAGCACAGCCACGGCTGCCACCCAGTAGACCCGCACCAGCAGGCTGATACACACCATGGCCAGCGCCAGCGAGGAGAACAGCGGCCACCAGGAGTTGCTGGGGAGATGAACGGTCTCGCGCAGCTTGCCGGTCAGGGCATCGCTGCCCCAGGTTTCCCGACGGCCATGGTCGATGGCATTGAGGCCGTGCTGTCCCTCGTAGATGGTGCGTGAAAGCTCGGGCTTTTCCCACAACGGATGGCGCGTCTCCACCTTGGGCAGGCTGACGAAATTGTAGGGACTGGGCGGCTTGGGCATGGCCCACTCCAGGGTATCGGCCCCCCAGGGGTTCTGCGGCGCCTTCTTGCCGAAGCGAAAGTGCAGCGCAATATCGAGGATCAACAGTGCCACGCCGGCGGACATGATGAACCCACCCATGGAAGAGATCAGGTTGTAGAGGTCCCAGCCCATGGCCGTATCGTAGGTGAACACACGTCGACGCATGCCCAGCAGCCCGGTCCAGTGCATGACCAGGAAGGTGACGTTGAAACCCAGGAAGATCAGCCAGAAGCTCCACTTGCCCAGCCGCTCGGAGGGCATCCGCCCCGACACCTGGGGGAGCCAATAGTAGAGCCCGGCCATCAACGGAAAGAGCATGCCCCCCACCAGCACGTAGTGCATGTGGGCCACAACGAAGTGGGTGTCGTGGACCTGCCAGTTGAACGGCACCAGGGCCAGCATGACGCCGGTCAGGCCACCCAGCACGAAGATCACCAGGAAGCCGACGATCCACAGCATGGGCAGCGTCATTCTCGGCCTGCCCAACCACAGGGTGGAGAGCCAGACGAATATCTGGATGCCCGTGGGAATCGCCACCAGCATGCTCGCCGCCGAGAAGAAGGCCAAGGCCAACTGCGGGATGCCCAGGGTGAACATATGGTGCACCCAGAGCCCGAAGCTGACGAAGCCCATGATGACGATAGCCGCCACCACCCAGCCATAGCCGACGATGGGACGCCCGGCGAAGACCGGGATCAGCGTCGAGACGATGCCCGCTCCCGGCAGGAAGATGATGTAGACCTCGGGGTGGCCGAACAGCCAGAACAGGTGCGCCCAGAGCACCGGGTCGCCGCCGCCGGCCACCTCGAAGAACGGCATGCCCACGGCGCGCTCCAGCTCGAGCAGGATGCTGCCCAGGATCAGCGGCGGGAAGCCGACCACGATCATCAGCGCCATCGCCAGGATGTACCAGGCGAACAGCGGCATCTTGTGCAGTGCCATGCCCTGGGTACGGGTGCGCAGGATCGACACCACCAGCTCGACCCCGGCGGAGAGCGCCGAAATCTCGACGAAGGTAATCCCCAGCAGCCAGAAGTCCGAGCCAGGGCCAGGGGAGTACTGGCCGCTGCTCAGGGGGGTGTACATGAACCAGCCGCTGGCCGGCGCCATCTCCAGCACCAGGCTGGAAGCGATAATGATGCCGCCGAACAGGTAGCAGAAATAGCCGAAGGCGGTGAGTCGCGGGCAGACCAGGTCCCGGGCGCCGATCATCTTGGGGATCATGTAGATCGCCAACCCCTCGAGTATCGGGATGGCGAACAGAAACATCATCACCGTGCCGTGCATGGTGAAGACCTGGTTGTATATCTCGGGCGACATGAAGTCGTTGTCGGGGAAGGCCAGCTGGGTGCGGATCAGCATCGCCAGCAGACCGCCGATCAGGAAGAAGATCGCCCCGGTCACCATGAAGCGCATGCCGACAGTGGTATGGTTCACCACGGTCAAGGCGCGGAGACCTTTGGGATTCGCCCAGACCTCATCCATTCCCTTGTGCAGCTGTCGACCCTCTGGGGTCAGGGTCACATCCTTGATATCGCTCATGGTTCCATCCTCTCCAGCCAGGCTCCGATCTCCTGCAGCGTCTCGGTGCCGATATGGTGATGCGGCGGCATCCTGTTGCCCGGCTTGAGGGTCTGATGGTGGTGCAGCCAGTATGCGATGGCGCCCTCCTGCATGGGCAACACACCGGCACCCAGGGAGGGACGGGAGCCGATGTCGCTGAGGTCGGGCCCGACGATATCGTAGGTCATGTCGTCATTGATCAGCGCCTCGGGGAAGCCATCGACGGTGTGACAGGCTGCACAGTGCTCGCCGAAGGCTTCTCGTGCTTCATCGAAACCTTGCTGCGGTTCACGCGGGACGCGGCGCTCCGCCAGCCAGGCATCGTAGTCGTCGCGCTCCATTGCCTCGACGTGAAGCAGCATGTTGGTGTGCTGGGCACCACAGTACTCGGCGCACTGGGCACCGAAGACGCCGGGCACGTCGGCCTCGAGGCGGATGGTGCTATGCCGCCCCGGCACCATGTCCCGCTTTCCTCCCAGACGCGGGATCCAGAAAGCGTGGATCACATCGGCGCTGGTGAGGCGAAAATCGACGGGTTCGCCGGCCGGCATCACCAGGCGGTTGGCAGTGACCACGTCACGCTCGCCGTTCTCTCCGGGATAGCGCACCTCCCACCACCACTGATGCCCGACCACCTCGATACGCTCTGCCTCACCGTCGGGCAGTGGCAGGGGCAACATGCCACGACCGGTAGGTGCGGCAAAGACCAATAGGGCAACGATGCTGACCACCGGCAGCAGGATGCCACCGCCCAGTACCCAGCGCAGCATGAGGCGCTGCTCCTCCCGCGGCGTTCGCTGCACCGGCTCGCGTCTCCGGAAGGTGTAGAGCCACAGCGCGAAGAGGACCAGCGCCACGACCACACTGACGCCGAGCATGGCCCACCAGACCCAGAACTGGGCGCTTGCCGCCGGCCCAGCCGGATCGAGGATCGACATTTCACCGGCACACCCTGCCAGCAGCCCCGCCAGCGACAGCAAACCCCAGGGGCGTCGGCGTGGGCGGTTGACCCGATGCCGAACAGGGCGTTGAATGCGGAAGAGAGACCTGAACCCATCGCAAAGGACGCGAACATGGCTGACCAACCGAGACGCTCGATCAGGAGCCGTGCCGCCATTGCTGGGCACCCGCTGCATCCAGTCATGATCCATTTCCCCATCGCCTGCCTGATGCTGGTCGTCGCCAGCGATGGCGCCTTCCTCTATACCGAAGACCTGTTCTGGGCACGCGTCAGCCTTTGGCTGGCCGGCGTCGGCGCGTTGGGCGGCTGGGTCGCCAGCATTGCGGGCCTGGTCGACCTGGTCACGGTGAAGCGCATACGCCAGATGATCCTCGGCTGGTGCCATGCCATCCTGGCGGTGATGATGCTGTCGGTGGCGTCGCTCAACTGGCTGTGGCGCTTCAAGGACCCCGTCGATCTGCTGCCCTGGGCCGTCGCCCTGACGCTGATGACCGCAGGGCTGATCGCCCTGGCCGGCATTCTCGGCGGCATGCTCGTCTACGACCAGGCGGTGGGCGTCGACATCGACGACAAATGACGCAGGCCGTGCATGGATCGAGTGACGCATCGTGACTCTCCTTGTCATTGCCTCAGCCGAAGGGTTTGCTCAGCACCAGGATCAGCACGGCAAGCATCAGCGATGCCGCCACGGCGGCAACCAGCACGCTGGCAGGAATCATGCCGCGCAGGCGCGCCTGCTCCAGGCGCACGATCAGTCCACCGCACAGCACGTGGCAGAACACCATGCCCGTCACGGCCGCCAGCTTGAGCACCAGCCACCCGCCAGTGAGCTGCCCGACAATGAACAGCAGGGTTCCGCTCATGATCGCGACAAGGGCGAAGGGCGTTGCAATGTGGGTAAAGAGGAACCGCAGGATGACAGGCGCGGGAGCATGGAAGGACGAGCCCACCCGCGGCTTGGCACTGGCCAGGAGCAGCGCGGGCAGGTAAAGCAATGTGCCGCACCAGCAGAGCAGGGTGGCGATATGCAGGATCTTGATCCACGGCATGGCAGCATCCTTGCAGTTGCAGTGTCTTCTTCACCCTACCTAGAGTCAGGAGGAGATGCCACCACCAGTCGCCTGACCTCCCGCCGCTCGTCGGCTTCAATCAGGATAGCGCCCATGGGCGAAGCGAATCGAGTAAAGATCGGCATGGCGCCCCCTCGGCCGGTTCAATATTATCGGTCTGTTCGTATGATAATGGCGAACTCGGCGGGCTCGATCCTGTCGCACACTAGGTGGGCGAATACCTAGCCCATTGATTGCTCGAGGCTGCGAGCGGCCCGGTAACAGGGCTGACCTCGCCAGGCCCGAAAATTCAGGACCGTGACGAAAAGGAGAACCCATGGCCAATCAGAGCCGCCGTGACTTCATGCGCAACAGCCTGCTTGGTGTAGCTGCCCTGCCTCTGGGGGCCGGTATCCTGTCGAAACAGGCCTTTGCCCAGACGCTACCCCGGCTGGACCCCAATGACGAGCAGGCCCAGGCACTGAACTACGTTGAAGTGGCCGAGGAAGCCAGCGATCACCCTGCCTTCGAGGAGGGTGAGTACTGCGATAACTGCATGTTCTACGAACCGGAGACCGAAGGCTGCCAGCTATTCCCCCAGAATAGTGTCGAACCGCGGGGCTGGTGCCAGTCCTGGGCGCCGATGGATTGAGCGACTGGCTCGATGCGTAGACAACAGGCGCCTGATCGGCGCCTGTTTTCGTTCGAGCTCTCCGCTCAGCTATCCGACTTCCCCCACCGTCACTTCGCCTCCTCGTCCGGCAGCGGCCATTGGAGGCGCCGCCCCACCGAATCGTCATCCATGATGGTCTCCAGTCGCACGGGAAACCCCCAAAGCTGATACAGGTGGCGTAATACCGGATAGACGCTGCGCCCCAGGGGGCGGCGGCTGTCCTGCACGTGATGCAGTGTCAGCGAGCGATCGCCGCGGATATTGGCGGAATAAACCTGAATGTTCGGTTCGCGAACCGACAGCGCATATTGGGTGGCCAGGGCCTCCCTGACGCGCCGATAGCCCCGCTCATCGTGTATCGCCGTCACTTCCAGCATTTCGTCCTGGTCGTCATCGACGATGGTGAAGAGCTTCAGGTCACGAATCACCTTGGGTGAGAGGAACTGCTGGATGAAGGATTCGTCCTTGAAATTGCGCATGGCAAAATGCACCGTTTCCAGCCAGTCCCCACCCGCCGTGTCGGGAAACCACTCGCGGTCCTCGTCGGTGGGCGCTTCGCACATGCGCTTGATGTCGCTGAACATGGCAAACCCCAGCGCGTAAGGGTTGATGCCACTGTAGTAGGGGCTATCGAAGTCCGGCTGATTGACCACCGCCGTGTGCGACTGCAGGAATTCGAGAATTAGGCCTTCATCGACCAGACCATCGTCGTAGAGGCGGTTCATCAGCGTGTAGTGCCAGAACGATGCCCAGCCCTCGTTCATTACCTGTGTCTGGCGCTGAGGATAGAAATACTGGGCCAGCTTGCGCACGATGCGCACGATTTCACGCTGCCACGGCGCCAATAGCGGCGCGTTCTTCTCGATGAAATAGAGCAGGTTCTCCTGAGGCTCCGGCGGATAGCGTCCCCCGCCGCGAAGGCCAAGCGGGTCTTCGCCATCGTCCAGAGAGCCTGGCAGAGTATCGTCAGCCGGCCGGTCGGGAATGGTTCGCCACAGCATGTTGACCTGGGCCTGCAGATACTCCTCGCGCTCCGTTTGTCGCCGGGCCTCCTCTTCGGCGGAGATCGGCGAAGGCCGCTTGTAGCGATCGACGCCATAGTTCTGCAGCGCGTGGCAGGCATCGAGCAGTTGCTCCACGGCGGTGACACCGTGGCGCTGCTCGCAGTCGGCCACGTATTTCCGGGCGAAGACCAGGTAATCGACGATCGAGCTGGCGTCGGTCCAGGTGCGGAACAGGTAGTTGCCCTTGAAGAAGGAGTTGTGGCCATAGCAGGCGTGAGCCATGACCAGTACCTGCATCATCAGGGTGTTCTCCTCCATCAGGTACGCGATGCAGGGATCTGAGTTGATCACCAGCTCGTAGGCCAGCCCCATCTGGCCTCGCCGATAGGCCTGCTCCACCGCCAGGAACTGCTTGCCGAACGACCAGTGGTGGTAGCCCACCGGCATCCCGACACTGGCATAGGCGTCCATCATCTGTTCCGTGGTGATGATCTCGATCTGATTGGGGTAGGTATCCAGGCGATACTCATCGGCCAGGCAGGCCAGCTCCCGCTCATAGGCCTCCAGCACTTCGAAATTCCAGTCGGAGCCGGTAGCAATGGGCTTGCGTCGGGTCATGGTGCCTCCTGTCCGCATCAGTGGGCGGTGCGGCGCTTGAACAACTCGCGAAAGACCGGGTATATATCGCCGGCCTCAACGATCTGGCGCATGGCAAAGCGATCGGGGAACTCGTCGGCCACCGACTCGTACTCCTCCCATAGCGCCTGGTGGGCATGGGGGGTGATTTCCACATAGGTATAGTACTGCAGCCGTGGCATGAGGGATTTCACCAGCTGCTCCCGACAGGTGATGGAGTCGTCGTCCCAGTTGTCGCCATCCGAGGCCTGGGCCACATAAAGATTCCACTGGCCAGGCGGGTAGCGATCAGTAATGATCTCGTCGACCAGTGTCAGGGCGCTCGATACGATGGTGCCGCCGGTCTCCCGAGAATAGAAGAACTCCTCTT
>NZ_AZQX01000018.1:0-10074 GCF_000568385.1 Halomonas sp. BC04 | reverse complement strand
CAGGGCCTGGTACGCCAGCAGCTGTGGCCCGGAGAGGGACCGCCCGCCCACGCATCGAGCGCCGCCTGGGCGATGCCCGGGACTTCGTGCTTCACGATGCCGATGGCCTGCCGGTGATAGGGCTTGCCCCGGACGACAGCGAAACCGCCTCTGAACTGCACTGGCTGCCCATCGAGCATCAGGGCGAGCAGGTCGGCACCCTCGGCTACCGACCTCCCCAGCAACTGATGGCGCGCATGGACCGAATCTTCCTCGCTCGCCAACAGCGCAACCTGGTCATCATCATCGTGGCACTGGGTATGGCCTCGCTGCTTCTGGCCGGTGGCCTCGCCTGGTGGCTGGGGCGCCGCACCCGCAGCATGGCGCTGGCCACCCGACGCCTTACCGAAGGCGACTACAGCACCCGCCTGCGGGAGCAGGGTCGCGATGAGCTGTCACGACTGGCCCATGACTTCAATGTCCTGGCGGCCACCCTGGAAGCCAGCCGAGATGCCCGGGCCAGGTGGGTGTCGGATATCGCCCACGAGCTGCGCACGCCCCTGGCGATACTGCGTGGCGAGATCGAGGCCATGCAGGACGGCATTCGGTCCTTCAACGACGACAACCTCTATTCGCTCTCCCAGGAGGTCGGCCAACTGGAGCGCCTGGTCACCGACCTGCGGCTGCTCTCGCAGAGCGATGCCGATGCCCTTGAGGTGCAGCTTGCCCCCCTGGACCTGGCCGAGAGCCTTGCCGCGTGGCTCGATGAAGCCGACGGCTGGCTCGATGACAGCGGCCTGGAGCTGGCCACGGACATCCAGAAACCCGCCTGGATCCGTGGCGACGCCCGCCGCCTGCGCCAGCTGTGGACCAACCTTCTCGATAACAGTCGCGCCTATACGGCCCCTCCCGGACGGCTGGAGGTGAGCCTTGGCCAGGAGGGGGGCCGGGTAAGGGTCACCTGGCAGGACAGCCCCCCAGGTGTACCGGAGGAGGCCCTCGACCGTCTCACCGAGCGACTCTACCGGGTCGAGGGCTCTCGCAACCGGGCCAGCGGCGGCAGCGGGCTGGGGCTCTCCATCGCCAGCGCGCTGGTCAAGAGCCACGGTGGCACCATGCACGCCTCACCCTCCCCCCTGGGTGGGTTATGCTGGACCCTCGAGTTTCCCGCCCTTGACGACGACCGACCCAGCCAATAAGGAAAGGAGCCCATGCACGACACCGATGTCCCGCGCGAGACCCTGCTGATCGTCGAAGACGAGCCCAAGATCGCACGCTTGGTGGCCGACTACCTGGAAGGCAGCGGCTTTGCCACGCACCCCATCGACCATGGCGACGACGTGCTGCCCTGGCTGCAGGAAAACATGGCAGGCGAACGCCCCCCGGGGCTGGTGCTGCTCGACCTGATGCTGCCGGGTACCGATGGCCTGACCCTGTGCCGCGAGATTCGCCAGCGCTGGCCCAAGCTCGCCATCATCATGCTCACGGCCAGGGTCGAGGAGGTGGATCGCTTGCTGGGTCTGGAACTGGGTGCCGACGACTATATCTGCAAGCCATTCAGCCCGCGGGAAGTGGTCGCCCGCGTCAAGGCCGTGCTGCGCCGTAGCCAGGCCGCCAGCGATCCGGCGACCAGCGCCGGCAGCAACCTGGTGCTGGACGACGACGGCTGGCGTGCCCTGGCCGACGGCCATGACCTGGGCCTCACCGCCGTCGAGTACCAGCTGCTCAAGGTGATGATGCAGTCGCCGGGACGGATCTTCTCCCGCGACCAGTTGATGGACCGCATGTACCGCGACCACCGCATCGTCTCCGAGCGTACCGTCGACAGTCACGTCAAGAAGCTGCGCAAGAAGATTTCCGACACCTGGCCCGAACGCGAGATCATTCGCTCGGTCTACGGGGTAGGCTACAAGTATCAGCCCGAGGAGTAGGCTCCACAGGGTTTGCACACTCCGTGCACGCCTGCTGCACACCGCTTCCGGATACTGGCACCATCACCCCGGCACCAAGGAGTTGCTTGATATGAAAGGTTTCATGACCCGCACGCTGTTGATGCCCGCCCTGTTGGCCGTCGCCATTGCGCCACTCTCGCTGGCAGCAACTGCCGGCCAGGGCGACAAGGACTGGAGCGAGCAGCGCCAGGCGCTGTTCGAGCGCGCCGGCCTCGACGAGGAGACCCGCTCGGCCCTGGAAGAGGCCCACGCCGAGCATCATCAGGCACTCCGTGAGCTGCACCAGCAGCATCGCGAGCGCATGGACCAGCTTCTCGACGAGGAGGAGCGTGAGGCGCTACGCGAGGCCAAGCGCGAGATGCGCCAGGCGCAGCGTGGTGAGTACCGCGGACAGGGCTATCACAGTATGCCGCAGCGCCTGGGCACCCTGGTCGACAGCTGGGAACTCTCCGACGAGGAGCGCGAGGCGCTCACCGAGCTGCGCCACTCCCTCTATGCCGACATGCAGGAGCTACGCGGCCAGTCGTTCGAGTCTCGCGAGGAGCGCCGCGAAGCCTGGCAGGCCCTGCGCGACGAGCATCAGGACGCCCTCGGCGAGCTGCTGAGCGAAGAGCAGATCGAAGCGATTAAGGCGATGATGCAACCCCGCGGTTACAAGGGCCACGGCAAACGGCATGGCGACAAAGCCAACGACTGATCGCTGTCTCGACGAACTTCCCCCCTGGCCCGACCTCCGTGTCGGGCCTTTTCATGATCTTCGCCGGCTAGTTGTAGAGTACACCCGGCAACCACATGGCGATGCCCGGGAAGTTGTAGAGAATGACCATCGCCACGATCACCAGCAGCAGGAAGGGCGCGATGCCCAGGAAGATATCGTTCAGCTGTACGCTCTTTGGCGCTATGCCCTTGAGATAGAAGGCCGACATGGCCATGGGCGGCGTCAGGAAGGAGGTCTGGATATTGAGTGCCACCAGCACGCCGAAGAACAGCGGGTCGATACCGAACATGGCCAGCAGGGGCAGGAAGATCGGCACGAAGATGATGATGATCTCGGTCCACTCCAGGGGCCAGCCGAGGATGAATATCATCACCTGGGCCAGGATCAGGAACTGCAGTGGCGTCAAGGACATGCCACTGATCCAGTGCTCGATCAGCGAGTGACCGTCCAGCAGCGAGAACACCGACGAGAAGATCCACGAGCCGACGAACAGCCAGCACACCATGGCGCTGGTTCGCGCGGTGAGAAAGACCGCCTCCCTTAGCCGTGCGAAGGTCAACTGACGATAGGCCGCCGCCAGCAGGATGGCACCCAACGCCCCGATCCCCGCGGCCTCGTGGGGTGTGGCGAGGCCGAACAGGATCGCCCCCAGCACCGACATGATCAGCACGAACAGTGGTACGAACGAGGTCAGCAGGCCCCAGTAGACCTGGCCCAGGGGCACATCGAGTTCCTCCTGCGAGAGCTTCGGCGCCACCTTGGGATTGATCAAGGCCCGTCCCATGACATAGGCGATGTAGAGCCCCGCCAGCAACAGGCCCGGCAACAGGGCAGCCGCATAGAGGCGCACCACCGAAACGCCGGCCATGGCACCATAGAGGATCAACATGATGCTCGGCGGGATCAGAATACCAAGACACCCCCCGGCACAGATCACACCGCTGGACATGCGCTTGTCGTAGCCGGCATTGAGCATCGCCGGCAGAGCCAGCAGGCCCATCAGGGTCACCACCGCACCCACGATACCGGTGGCGGTCGCGAACAGGGCACAGGTGATCAAGCTCGCCACCGCCAGCGAGGCCGGCATGCCCCGGGCGGCCAGCTGCAGGCTGGAGAACAGCCGGTCGAGTATGTTCGCTCGCTCCACCAGATAGCCCATGAACAGAAAAAGCGGCACGGCAATCAGGACGTCGTTCGCCATGACCCCATAGGCACGCTGGACCAGCAGGGAGAAGATGATGTCGCCAATGGCGAAATAACCGAAGGCCACACCCATGGCGATCAAGGTGAAGGCGATGGGAAAGCCGAGCATGATCAGCGCGACCAGCATGCCCAGCATCATGATTCCTACCTGTGGCTCGGTCATTGACGCGTCTCCCCGGCATCGGACTGTGCAGCCATGATCTCTTCCTGCTTGTTGACCGGGATCGCGATCTCCTCCACATCACCCAGGCGCCTCGGCCAATGGCCATGCTTCAGGCACAGCACGCAACGGCTCACCTCGGCGATGCCTGTACCATCAGCAGGAATGCCGCTGCGGGAATGACGAACTTGAAGGGGTAGATGGGCGGCCCGCCGGGGGTATAGGAGCTGTGCTCGTTCTGGCGATAGGAGAGCGCGAAGAAGTCCCAGCCATACCACACCAGCGCCAGAATGCCCGGGTAGAAGAAGATCACATAGAGGCCGAGGTCCATTCCGGCCTGCACCCTTGGCGGAAAGTAGCGCGACACCACGTCGGCCCGCACATGGGCGCTATGTGCCAGTGCATAGGCGCCGCTCATCATGAACAGCGTGCCGTAGAGCATGTAGCTGGTGTCATAGGCCCAGGCAGTGGGCGCCCCCAGGACATAACGCATGAAGACTTCGTAACTCACCACGAAGGTGAGTATCAGGATCGCCCAGGCGAAAACTTTCCCCGCCCAGGTGCTCAGGTGATCGATGAAGAAGATAAAACGCATGGCGACCTCTCACCAGGGGCATCACCGCGTACCCGACGGCTCCCCACAGCACGAAAACCGACACCCTCCTGGCGTCGGCAAGCAATCGGCAAGGACCCGACCCGCCGGGAGCGGGCCGAGTACCGGGGAGCGTTACAGGATGGTGGAAGTGTCGGTAGACGCCCTGCCATAGAAATGGCGATAGGCCGGTTCCTTGGGGGTATTGCCCTCCAGGTGCCAGCCGACGACCCGCTCGCAGTAGTCCCGCTGACTATCGACCACCCGCTTGAAGAACTCGCTGTTGTTCGACTCGTTCTCGATGACGGTATCCCAGGCCTCAAGCTGGGCTTCGAGTACCGAGTCGGGGGTGATATAGGTCTGTACACCCTGCTCCTCGCGCATGGCCTGAAGGTCCTTGGGGTAGCGGTCCATCGCCTTCCAGTACATCTCCGACGAGGCCGCCTTGGCGGCATACTGCAGGATCGCCTGGAACTCCTCGGGCAGACTATCGTGCTTGGCCTTGTTGAGAATGATCTCGAAGGATTCACAGTCCTGGTGATAGCTGCGCAGCATCCAGGTCTTGCTGACATCGGGAAAGCCCAGCAGGCGATCGGAGGAGGGATTATTGAACTCGGCACCGTCGAGCAGGCCGCGGTCCATGGCCGGCACGATATCGCCACCGCCCATGATCGTCACCGCCGCACCAAACTCGTTCATCAGATCGGCGGCCAGCCCCACCGTGCGGTACTTGAGACCTCGCAGGTCATCGGCACTGCTGATCGGCTCCTTGAACCARCCCAGGGCCTGGGTCGCATGGGCCCCGTGAGGTAGCCGACCAGCGGCAACTCCAGGTTCTCGAGCAGCTCGTTGTAGAGCGCCATCCCATCGCCATTCCAGAACCAGGCCAGGAACTGGTGGGCGTCCCAGCCGAACGGTGGTGGCGTGCCAAATAGCGAGAAGGCCTTGTGCTTGCCGTACCAGTAGGCAGACACCCCATGACCGCCGTCCAGGGCACCGGAAATTACCGCATCCTGCATCTGCAGCGCCCCCACCACCGCACCGGCAGGCAGCAGGTTCAGCCGCAACCGGCCACCGGACATCTCATTGACGATGCGCACATAGTCAGCGGCAAACTCGTGGAAGATATCCTGATTGGGCCAGGTACTCTGAAAACGCAGGGTCGTGGTCTGGGCCACGGCGATGCTGGGAAAGCCTACCGCGGCAACGGCACCGGCTCCGACGGCAGCGGCCGAACCGGTGAGGAAGCGACGACGGGATTGTCGGTCGGTGGTCTTGGAAGGCGCAGTATCGGAAACGGTCGTGGAGGCGTTGTTAACGTCCGGCTGATCAGCCGGTTGCTTGTCATGAGCCATTACATACTCCGGAGTTATCATTGTTCTAGTGCGTGCTTTCCTCGCCGGCCAACCCGGCAGGTCAGTCGTCCCGAGGGCATCCCTGCCGTAGCTGGCGCAGCGTGCATGCCTCCCTGCTTGCAGTCGGTTACAAACAGTTATAGCTGGCCTAAGCCGTTCTGCAAGCAGAACCGCTCACTTTCGTGAACGTTTACCGGCTCTCGGCATAGTCAGGGTTGAAGCTTTGCCAAGATGTGCGTATTTTATTTGAACGTTCATTCAATAAAAGAACGCTTCCCGTCATCCAACCGTCGAGCCAGGGCCACAGATAGCGCGCATGCCGCTAGAAGTGGCGTCTCTGCGGCTGCATCGACTGGCCTCGTCCAAGACACCAGGCAGGCGTGCTTTCGATTGTGGAGAACAATCTACAGCGCGTCTCGGTATCGGATATCGGCGGGAGTCCCATCCAACCGACAGGAGAAGGCACTCCATGGCGCATAGCAATCCGCTTCCCGAACGACGGGACCGACTCAATCCCGTGGTATTCCACGGCTCCGTTGCCGGCATACTGGTCTTTCTCGTATTGACCATGACCTTCACCGAACAGGCCGGTGCCTTCTTTGATACCGGCCTGGCCTGGGTCAGCCAGACCTTCGGCTGGTACTACATGCTGGCGGTACTCGCCTACCTGATCTTCGTGATTGCCATCGGCCTGTCGCGCTTCGGCAGCATACGCCTCGGCCCCGACCACTCGCGGCCGGAGTTCTCGCTGCTCTCCTGGTCCGCCATGCTGTTCGCTGCCGGCATCGGTATCGACCTGCTGTTCTTCAGCGTCGCCGAGCCGGTCGCCCACTACCTGGCACCGCCGGACATGACCCCGGAGAGCCAAGAAGCAATGCGGGCCGCCGTCGTCCAGACCTTCATGCACTGGGGCCTGTCCGGCTGGGGGCTCTATGTGCTGATGGGCATGGCGCTGGCCTATTTCAGCTACCGTCACCGGCTGCCGCTGGCCATTCGCAGCGCGCTCTACCCGCTGCTCGGCAAGCGCATCCATGGCCCCATCGGCAATGCCGTGGACATCACCGCAGTGATCTCCACGGTGTTCGGCATCGCCACCAGCCTGGGCATCGGCGTGATGCAGCTCAACTACGGGCTGGCCTACATGTTCGACGTGCCCGAAAGCCTCTCGGTGCAGATCGTCCTGATCGCCCTGGTGGTGGTCCTCGCCACCATTTCGGTGGTCAGCGGCGTGGAGAGGGGCATCCGGCGCCTGTCGGAGTTCAATATGCTGTTGGCACTGGCGCTGCTGCTGTTCGTGCTGTTCCAGGGCCACACCCTGCAGCTGCTCGACATGGCGGTTAACAATGCGGGTGACTATTTCTCCACCTTCATCGCCAAGAGCTTCGATACCTACGCCTTTGCCGGCGACGCCGCCAACGAATGGAAGATGTGGTGGACGATCTTCTTCTGGGGCTGGTGGATTGCCTGGACGCCCTTCGTCGGGCTGTTCCTGGCGCGCATTTCCCGCGGGCGTACCATTCGCGAATTCGTCGCCGGTGCCCTCGGCATTCCGCTGGCCTTCATGATGGTGTGGATGTCGGTGTTCGGTAACAGTGGCATCGAGCTGGTGGCCAACCAGGGCGTCATCGAGCTCGGCGAACAGGCCCTGAGCACGCCGCAGACCACCATGTACACCTTGCTTGAATACTATCCCTATATCGGCCTGACCGCTGCCGTGGTAACCGTGCTCGGCATCGTCTTCTTCATCACCTCGGCGGACTCCGGCGCCTGGTGCTGGCCAACTTCACCTCGATCCTCTCCGACGTGAACCACGATGCACCGATCAAGCTGCGCATCTTCTGGTCGATGGTGATCGGTCTGGTGACGGTGGCACTGCTGATGGCGGGCGGCCTTGCGGCGCTGCAGAGCGCGGTGGTGATCACCGCCCTGCCCTTCTCGCTGGTGATCTTCGCGATCATGGTGGGGATGTACAAGGCGCTCAAACTCGAGGGCAGCAAGGCCGATGCGCGCCGACAGGTCACCGGCACAGCGCCCGGCGGCGACTGGCGCGAGCGCCTCGACAGGGCGCTCGACACCTCCAGCCGGGCCGGCGCCGCCGCCACCATCGAGCATGCCATTCGTCCGGCGCTGATCCAGTTCGCCCAGGAGCTGGAGAGCCGTGGCCAGGCCACCAACGTCACCGAGGAACACCTCGAGGGTGAATCTCTCCCATCCCTGACCCTGCAGGTGGACCTTGGCGAGGCTGCCAGCTTCGTCTACCAGGTGTGTCCGCATCGCATGCGCACGCCGAGCTTCCTGCCGGCTGACGACGACTACTACGTACGCCTCGATGTCTACCTGGCAGAAGGCGGCCTGGAGAAGGATCTCAACGGCTTCACCCGTGGCCAGGTAATTGCCGATGTGTTGTCGGAGTACGAGCGCCACCTGCACTTCCTGGCACTCGCCGGCCAAGGCGGGTACGTTCAGGCCATGCCGGGCGCCGTGGGTGAGCTGCCCGACGCCGCCACCCAGAGCTGATACTTACCGCAAGCCGACGGCGGTGCCCCAGGGCGCCGCCGTTTTGCGTCTGTCCTCCCCTACCTTGGCCGTCTTGCACCGCTTCCTCGCTGCGGCGTAGCGTAATACACGCCTTTTCCCACCCAGGAACCGCCATGTCCCGCCACTCGCTCAAGCCTCGCTACCGACTGCCTATACCCGGCAGCGCACTGCTTGCCGCCTGGCGCGAGGGCTATGGGCTCGCAGAACTGCGTCGCGATCTGATGGCCGGGCTGACGATCGGCATCGTCGCCGTGCCGCTCTCCATGGCGCTGGCCATCGCCACCGGTGTGCCGCCCCAGCACGGGCTCTATACCGCCATTGTTGCCGGCGCCATCATCGCGCTGACCGGGGGTTCACGCTTCAATATCTCCGGCCCCACCGCCGCCTTCGTGGTGATCCTGTTTCCCATCGTCGCCAGTCATGGCGTCGGGGGCCTACTTATCGCCACCCTGATGGCGGGACTGATCCTGGTGGCCCTGGGTCTGGCACGGCTGGGCAGCCTGATCCAGTTCGTGCCCTACCCGGTAGTACTGGGCTTCACCGCCGGTATTGCCGTGGTGATCGCCCTGCTGCAGATTCCCGATTTCCTGGGCCTTGACGAGGTCCCGCTGGGCGACAGTACGCTGCACAACCTGGCCGCCGTCGTTGGCGCCCTGCCGACCCTTGCCCCAGCCGAGCTCGGCATCGGCCTGGTGACGCTGGCGACCCTGATTCTCTGGCCCCGCCTCAGGCTGCCGGTACCCGCCCCACTGGTCGGCCTGGTGGTGGGCACCCTGGCCGCGCTGGCGGTGCTTCCGCTGGGTGTCGAAATCGAGACCATTGCCTCTCGCTTCAGTTGGGAGTTCCAGGGCCAAAGCGGTAGCGGCATCCCACCCTTTGCGCCAAATCTGGTGGTGCCGTGGCGTCTGCCGGGGCCGGATGGCACACCGCTGGTGGTGAACTTCACCCTGATCCGGGAGCTGCTCGGCCCGGCCCTGGCAATCGCCATGCTGGCGGCCATCGAGTCCCTGCTCTGTGCTGTGATCGCCGATGGCCTGACCCGCACCCGACACGACCCCAACGCCGAGCTGGTGGGCCAGGGGCTCGGTAACATCGTGGTGCCCTTCTTCGGCGGCATCACCGCCACCGCGGCGCTGGCGCGTACTGCCACCAGTATTCGCAGCGGTGCCTTCTCGCCGGTGGCCGCCGTGGTGCACTCCCTGGTGGTACTCCTGGCAGTGGTGGCACTTGCCGGGATATTGGGGCTCGTCCCCATGGCGGCACTCGCCGCCCTGCTGTTCATCATCGCCTGGAACATGAGCGAGGCACGCCATTTCGTTCACACCCTAAAGAGCGCACCGGGCAGCGATGTGGCCATACTGGTGATCTGCTTCGGCCTGACGGTGATCTTCGACATGGTGCTTGCCGTCGCCGTCGGAATCGGTCTCGCCGCAGCACTGTTCATTCGCCGCATGGCCGAACTCACCCATGCTCGCCGGCTAGACCCGGCCGACAGCGAGCTGGCCCGCAACCTGCCACGACAGGTGGCGCTCTATGACGTCAACGGACCGCTGTTCTTCGGCGCCGCCGAGAAGGCC
>NZ_AZQX01000017.1:0-5544 GCF_000568385.1 Halomonas sp. BC04 | reverse complement strand
GCTTGAAGGAGTAGTCCTTGAGCATGGCCGAGGCGGGCCGGACCCGAGAGACCTGCTTGAGTTTGCGCACATGGCGCAGTGGCGCCGTGCCACCGGCGCGGCCGTGGTAGGTTCGGCTGCCGAGGCTGGCCAGGAGCTGGGGGTCGTCGGCGAACACCAGGCGGTGGGCACCGCCGGCTTCATTCTCGAATTCGTGGAAGTAGAACAGCCCCTCTTCCGCGGCCAGGCGCTGGATAAAGGCCAGGTCGGTCTCGCGGTACTGCACGCAGTACTCCCGCTCGGCGGGTTCGCGGGTGACGGCGAAGGCCACGTCGGTGATGCCGCGCTCCTCGCACAGGGTATTGATGATGGTCAGCGGCGAGACGTGCTGGAAGATGCGCGAGTTGTGGCGCAGCGACAGGCGCCACAGCGCCGGCTGCAGGATCAGCGTATAGAAGGTGCGGCGATGGCCGCTGTCGCCGCGGCCGAATTCGGTGGCGATGCCGTGGACCCGGCGCAGCGCCTGGCCGTCCTGCCAGATGGTCAGGGTCAGCTCGCGGTCGAGAAAGGTCTCGGCGGCGAGGTCCGGATCGCGGCTGGCGAGGTTGACCGTCAGGTGGAAGGGCTGGGATAGCGCCTCGGTCAGCGTGAGGTCGACCACGGCCAGGTCGAGGTCATCGGCCCCGGCAAGGGCGAGTGTGAATTGAAGACCGGTCTGATTGGCCATGTCAGCTGCCCTCGCCGGTGGCACTGCCGATCACCACGCCGCCGCAGTCCACCGCATGGCCGGTGAGCGCCGCCGGCTTGCCGTCGATCAGGATGGTGCCCGAGCCCTCGGCGATGGCACGCGGGTGCGACGAGTGATTGGGCTTGCTGTGCGGCGCCAAGGGGTCGCCCAGGCGTGCCGCGGGCTTGCCATCGATCAGCACGGTGGGGCTGCCGGCAATGACCGGCGTGGGCGGAAAACCGTCGTGATCGGTACCGATGTCACCCACGAGTACGAGCTTGCGTCCCATCTGTCGTTCTCCTCTGTCAGGCACCCAAACCTTAATCCCACTCGGCCGGCGCCTCGAAACTGGCTACGTTGGATGCATTGACATGCATGCGCTTGAACCCGGCCTTCTCCAGGCTGCGGATCGCCGCCTCGCAGGCCACCGGAAGGCGAGACTGCAGCGGGGTGCCGCTGAGGCTGCGCCGCGCCGCCATCAGCAGGCGGGCCCCATGGCCACTGCCCTGCCACTCCGGCTCGATGAAGAAGAAGCGCAGCTGCCAGGCGGCTTCGTCGTCCGGCCGGCAGGCCAGCAGCATGCCCAGCAGCGGCCCTTCGTTATGGCGCAGTACCAGCAGTTGGCCCTGCCAATGGGCGACATGGCTGCCGTCGCGCTGCAGCCACAGGCCCCGGTGGGCGGTGAACTCCAGGGCCCGCCGCAGCGTGTCCAGGCGCGTCTCGTCGCGCAGCACCCAGGGGGAGTGCCCCTGGGCATCGGCCCGGCGCGCCGCCTCGAGAAAGCGTTCGATGTCCTCGACCTGGGCCGTCTCCAACCCGACCATGGCGGTGTCCGACGGCGCGGGGACGGCCTTGGCGGCCCCGCGTCCTCCGGAAAACAGCCGCTTAAACATCGTCAGCATTCAGGCCTCCCTCGGCATAGAGTGCGGTGGGCAGCTGGAAGCCAGCGGCCAGGGGTCGGGTGAAGGGGTTGCGCGAGCCATTGGCGCTGAGACGATAGCGAATGGTGCCGCCATCGACGCTGAAGCGCAGCTCCAGGTCGCGCTCGCCGGCGCTGGTGATCTCGGCTTCGTCAAGCAGCCGGAACCAGGCCCAGGCGCCGTCGCGGGACATGCTGCGCGGCGAGCGGTTGACCTGGCTCGGCACCAGGGTCAGGCGGCTTTCGGTACCACCCCGCAGGGCATTGGGCCAGATCATCGGCACCCGGTTGCTGGCGCTATGGGCGTATTCGATCAGTTGGCCATCCACGCTGATCACACCGCGCCGCTTGTCGGGGCTGAGGCTGATCGGCTCGAGGGAGAACTCCACGTCGAGCACGCCGTCACGGCCGAAATAGGCCTCGCGGATACGCTCGGCGCGCTGGAACGCCGTGAACACGCTGTCACGCAGCAGCGAGTTGCCGTCGGCGTCCAGCAGCTGCTCGGAGGCTTCCTCGATGAAGGGCCGCAGGTTGTCCTGGTAGAAGCTGTCGAGGGTGCCGCCAGGACCGAAGAAGGCTTCGAAATCGGTCAGTGAGACATCCCGCGATGAACCGGGCACCAGCGGATAGCGGCCGGCCAGCCGGTTCTGGTAGGGCGCGACGACATCGTCGAGCCACTGGTGCTCGAGGTGGCGGATGGCGCTGGCCATCAACAGCTGCCAGCTCTGGTCGGCCAGGCTTTCGAGCATGCGGTCCACCGGCGCTGGGGTGTTCTCGGCGATGCGCTTCAGGTTGTGAATGGGGTCGCCACCGCGCAGTGCCAGGCGGTCGCGGGCACTGACGAAGGCGGCCCGGCCCGGGTCGCTGGCACCCTGCACATGGCGCAGGTAGTCGCGCAGCTCGGCGATGGCCGCCTTGATCTCGGCGATATCCGAGGGATTGTCGCCCCGGGTATCGAGCAGGCCGTTGAGATCGCGGAAGTTGCGCTCGATATCGCCAGCCAGGCGGTAACGGGCAGAACGCTCCAGCGCCTGGCGGGCCGCTTCGTCGTCGACCGGCAGCTCGGGGTAGAGGCGGGTATGGTTGGCCACCTCGCCCAGCAGGCGGTCCAGCGGCCGGCTGGCGCCGAGCAGGGTGTCGGCCACCACCACGGCCTGGTCGATATCGGGAATCGGCACCAGGAAGACATCGTCCAGCACCTGACGCCAGGTCACGTGGTAGTCGCTGACATAGCGCTCGTTCAGGGCATCGCGCAGCTGTCGCTGGTCGGCCTCGCTGAAGGTGATGTCGTCTCGGCGACCCAGCACCCAGAGGTCGATCAGCGCCAGCTCGGTGGCGTGCTCGACCTCCTTGAGGAAGTAGCCCTCGAAGCCGTCGCGGGTCACCAGAGTGGGCAGGCGCAGCCTCTCGTCCTCGTCGTCACGCGCCATGAAAACGGCACTGAAGGCGGGCCCCACGCCCTGGCGGAGGTCCAGTACCGCTCCGCTGCGGCGGTCACTGCCCGCCTTGAGGGTGGCGTAGACCCGCTCGTCCATGGGCTGGCGCAAGAGCTCTTCCTGGGCGGCCTGCAGGCTGCCGCGCAGGGCCGCCATGGCCTGCTCGGCGTGGCGGTCGCCCGCCGTTACCTGGCCTTCCAGGTCGGTGTGGGCCATGGCGTAGTCGAGGTGGTCGAGGAGACGCTCCTGAACGCTGCCGCGCTGGGCGAATTCACGCTGCCAGCGCCGTTCCATGAAGTCGCGGACGCGTTCGGGCTGACGGCCGCTGGCGTCCGACATCATGCGCAGCACGCGCAGCAGCGCCAGCTTCTCGTTGCTGCCTTCTTCCGCGCGGTTCATGTCATCCATGATGCCGACCATGAGTGCGGGCAGGAAATGATAGGAGAGCATGGCCAGGTAGGCGTTCTCCACCTCGCGGCCCACCGACTGGCCCTGATAGAGGCCCATGTCGGCCAGCCATGGCAGCTGGTCGCGGTAGTCGCCGAACGCCAGGGTGGCGCCCCGCAGCCGGTCCAGCGGGTCGAGAAAGGCATAGCCGGTGGGATCGTCGCCCTGCAGTTCATCGGGCTGGGTGGCCAGGAACTCCTGGGCCTTCTCCTCCACGGCGGCAAGCGCCGTGGCGTTCTTCTGATAGAAGTGGCTCCAGCCGCCGACCAGCACGGCCGCCCCCAGCAGGCAGGCGAAGACGCTGGTCCGGCGCATACGCCGACGACGGCGCGCGGCCCGGGCGTTGTCGCCGGCCAGCCCCGCCTCGGGGTAGATCACCTTGTCGAACAGCTCCTCGGTGAAATAGAGCGCGCTGCGGGCCGCCCGATGGGCCGGCTGAATGCTTTCGGCCATGCCGTAGCGGCGGGCGGCGGCATCGACGAAGGGGTCTTCGGGCACCCCCTGCTGGTAGACCGAGGTGAAATAGGTGCCGCGCACCATGGCCGCCGTGGAGAAGCGATCGCTGGAGAGCGCCTCGCGCAGGAAGCCCAGCAGCACGTCGCGCAGGCCGGCAAGCTGACGCACGAAGCGGAAGACCGATTCCCGCTCCTCCCGGTCGCGGCACTCGGCGAGCAGCGACGGCAGGCTGCGATTGAGCCTGTCGAGCATGTCGTCATAGGCGGCGGCGAACTCATCCTCCCACAGGTCGATCTTGTCGAGGCTGTCGGCGCTGAAGGTGAAGCCCAGCGGCGAACGGCGGGCCGCACGGGAGTAGTGGCGGAAGAAGTCATCGAAACCGTGGAGCAGGTCCATCTTGCTGAAGGTGACATAGACCGGCAGCCGAGCGCCGTGGCGCTCCATCAGCTCGCGAAGACGAGCGCGCAGCAGCGAGGCATAGGCCTTGCGCACCGCCACCCGGGCGTCGCTCAGCCGGGCCAGGTCGAGCACCAGCACCACGCCGTCCAGCGGCCGCTGGGAACGGTTGCGCTCCAGCCAGCCCGTGAAGTGATCCCACAGTCGACTCTGCAGCTCCTGGGGTTCGCCACCCTCCATGGCGCCCTGGGTCAGCAGCTCGCCATCCGGGTCGATCAGCACGGCCTTGTCGCCGATCCACCAGTCGAAGCCGAACTGCCCCTTCTTGCCCTGGCCGGAGGCCTTCATCACATGGGTGAGGGCGAAGTTCTGGCCGGAGCGGTTGATCAGGCTGGTCTTGCCGGCATTCTCGACCCCCATCACCAGGTACCAGGGCAGCTTGTAGCGCGCCCCCGGGCCGGCACCGAGATTGTCGATCAGCTCATCCAGGGTGGCATTGAGGGTCTCCTCCTGCTGCTCGACCTGCATCTGGGCCGGATCGAGCTGCAGGCGCTCGGCATGGCGGCGCTCGTCGTCCAGCTCGCGCAGCCGCCGGGCCAGGCGGATGCCCCACACCAGCGCCACCACGGTGGCCAGCGCCAGGGTGGCCAGCAGGCGATTGAGCCAGGGGCCCAGTGGGTAGCTGCCACGCACCTCCCACATCGGCCCGAGCCACCAGATCACCGCGACCAGCGCCGCCAGCACCAGGCACCACAGCACCGTCGTGAGCTTGCTCGCCTTCTTGCCGATACCCTGGGCCTTGTTGCCATGACCCTTGGCACGATTGAGATTGCTTTGGGCGCGTGAGGCGCCGGGAACCCAGCGGCTCAGCCCTGACTTCAAACTTTTCCACATGAGCCTTGGCCCTCGTCCCTGTCGGTGATGTTGTGTCGTGTGTCGTCGTTGTTCATTTGCCGGATACCGCTCATTTCGATCTGCATGATCATGGTGCCGCCTCGAGCCGCTTGAGCAGCCCCGGCTCCCACTGGTCGAGGCCGATACCGCCGACTGACTGCTGCACCGACCGGTAGTGGTGGTCGGCCAGCGATGCCAGGCCGGCCTCGCGCAGCAGGTCGGCACTGGCCAGCCGCCAGTAGGCGCTCTCCCGCGGGGAGCGCGCCTGGGCCAGGCCCTGGTCGAGAATG
>NZ_AZQX01000016.1:0-6699 GCF_000568385.1 Halomonas sp. BC04 | reverse complement strand
GGAGCTGGGTGAAGGCCCGGCTCGCGCCAGGCCGGCCGGTGGTGAGGCGGTCCACGAGAGCCTGCAGGGGCTGGTTCGACACCAGTTGGAGATGCTGGTGACGCCCATACTGCGCTGGGAGGGCGATGTCTGGTCAGGCATTTTCATGGCACTGATGGTGCAGCTGCCGGCCGGCGCCAAGCGAGACGGTGAGGGGGATCAGGGCGGTGATGACGGCAAGTCGGAGCAGGAAACCTGGCACTCCGAACTACAGCTCAGGGTGCCGAGCCTGGGTGATATCCGTGTGGCGATGTGGTTGCGCGATACCGATGTCAGGCTCGAGCTGAAGACCCATGGGGAGGACACCCTGGCGACGCTGCAGCAAGGTGTGGCGAGGCTCGAGGAGCGCTTGAAGGCGGCCGGCCTGTCGACGGTGCTGATCGACGTTCGGCGCTTGGCAGAGGAGGGGGCCGATGACGGAGCAGGGACCTGACAAACGTCGACAGGCCATCGCCCTGGCGTACCGGGATGGCGATGACGCGCCCCGGGTATTGGCAAAGGGCTATGGTGACATGGCCGACCGTATCCTGGCCGAAGCGAGGCGACAGGGGATCTATGTCCACGATGCCCCGGAGCTGGTGGCGCTGCTGATGGGGCTGGACCTCGACGACCGGATTCCGCCGATGCTCTACCAGACCATTGCCGAGCTGCTGGTGTGGGTCTATGAGCTCTCCGATACACAGCACGAGCGTTAAAAAATGTAAAAAAATGTCATGTGATGTTTCTTAACCTTTTGCTCTTTATTTTGTCAAGTCGGAGTTTTTTTTATTTTTCGTTTCCTACCAAGGGGTTAACAAAATAGTGTCAAAAGCTGATATTTCTCATTCTTGATGTTGACATTCTAATGCTTTTCGCTGGTTGGCAGCACTGTTTCAAAACCTCACAATGGTTCCCGCAGCAAGAACGTCCTCTTCGGGTGCTGTTACGGCTTTTGCTGATGCCCTTTCATCGGCTGCCCAAAGTACCCTTTTGAACGTAATAAAAAATAAGGACACGCGGCCACCGCGTGCAGGGAACCAACATGAAGACCACGAATCACCTGGACGACATCCAGGAGCTCAACCTTGCCTATCTGCTGCTGGCACAGCGTCTGCTCAACGACGACCGGCCCGCGGCGATGTTTCGCCTGAAGCTCGATGATGAAACGGCAGACTTGATGCAGTCGCTGGGTGCCGGCCAGCTGACTCGCCTGGCCCGCACCAATCAGCTGTTGTGCCACTTCGGTCTCGATGGGGCCGAGCAACTGCGTCAAGTCGTCGATAACCCCCGTGACAATGGATTGTCCCAGTTCCACGCTTCCTTGCTGATGGCAGGTCGTGGTGCGGCATCCGTTGCACGGGGGGGCGAGGCATGACCCAACAGAAGAGCCTTGTTACTGAAATGCGGCAGGTGCAACTGGCCATCGAGCTGATCGAGCTGGGTGCGCGCCTGCAGGTGCTGGAAACCGAGACCGACCTGAGTCGGGCGCGGCTGATACGCCTCTTCAAGGAAGTGCGTGGCATGTCGCCCCCCAAGGGGATGCTGCCCTTCTCCACTGACTGGTTCATCACCTGGCTGCCGAATGTGCATGCCTCGCTGTTCTACAACATTTTCCGCAACCTGCGGGAAGAGCAGCAGTGCGAGCGGATGCAGGCGTTCGTCACTGCCTACCGGCTCTACAGCGAGCAGGTGAGCATCGACCAGGTCGAACCCGTGCTGGGCCTGACCCGCGCCTGGACCCTGGTGCGCTTCTTCGAGAGCGACTTGTTGCAGCTGTCGGCCTGTACCCAGTGCAGCGGCCATTTTGTGGCTCATGCCCACACGCCTGACCACGACTACGTCTGCGGCATCTGTATGCCCCCTTCCCGCGCCGGCAAGACCCGCAAGCGTCGCGAAAGAGAGGCGGCGGAGCTGGCTCCGGTCGCCATGGGGCTGCCTGCTGCTGCACGTCATGTTGGCTGATCGCACCTCCCTGAGTGCGGTAGGCGGCTAGCTGTAACCGGTCCCGACCGGCCCCCCTTCGCCGCCCCGGCCTTGTGCCGGGGCGGCGTTGTTATTTCTCGCTTCCGTGTGCTTTTTTGATTGCCGGGCTCAAGTCCGGCCGGGGCTGGCCGATAAACAGAAATATCGACAAGTCGCGTCCCTATTAAGGATATCGGTTGTGCTGATTCTGCTTGGCTATCTCGTTGTTACACTCTGCGTCTTCGGCGGCTTCGTGCTCGCTGGAGGGTTCCTGGGCCCGCTGTACCAGCCCACCGAGCTGCTGATGATCGGCGGGGCGGGGGTGGGTGCCTTCATTGCGGCGAACAACGGCAAGGCGATCAAGGCCACCTTCAAGATCATTCCCAAGCTCAAGCGCACCAAGAACTACAACAAAGCGATGTACATGGAGTTGCTGGCGGTTCAGTTCAAGCTGCTGAGCAAGATCCGTCGCGAGGGCATGCTGGGCATCGAGCGGGATATCGACACTCCCCAGGAGAGTGCCCTGTTCCAGGAGCACCCCCGGGTGCTGGCCGACCCGATGATCATGGATTTCCTGACCGACTACCTGCGCCTGATGGTCAGTGGCGGCATGGATCCCATGGAGATCGATGAGCTGATGCTCCATGAGATCGAGACTTTTGAGCAGGAGGCGCATATTCCCGCGGATGCCATTGCCAAGGTGGGTGACGCCATGCCGGCATTCGGGATCGTTGCGGCGGTCATGGGTGTGGTCAAGGCGCTGACCTATGCCGATGCAGGGCCCGACCAGATGGGCGAGATGATCGCCCACGCCCTGGTTGGTACTTTCCTCGGCATCTTGATGGGCTATGGCTTCATCAATCCGGTCGCCAGCAGTATCGAGCGTCAGATCAAGGAGGCCGAGAAGATGCTGCAGTGCATTCGCATCACGCTGCTGGCCAGCCTGCATGGCTATGCGCCGCAGCTGGCCGTGGAGTTCGGCCGCAAGGCGTTGCATACCGCCGAGCGCCCGGGCTTCACCGAGCTCGAGGAGTATGTCCGTAATGCCAAGGCGGGTGCGGTAGGCGAATGAGTGCCGCCGGCGACAAGCGCCCGATCATCATTCGGCGCAAGAAAGTGGTCCATGGCCATCATGGCGGCAGTTGGAAGATCGCCCTTGCCGACTTCATGACGGCCTTGATGGCGCTCTTCCTGGTGATGTGGATTCTCTCGGTGGCGAGCGAAGAGCAGCGCCAAGGCGTGGCGGACTACTTCAGTACGCCGCTGACCACCGCCATCGGTGGTGGCGACCGTTCGGGCAGCACCCGGGTGATTCCGGGTGGGGGGCCCGACCCGGTGCACAGCGAAGGTGAGCGCGCGCGGATCGATACCCGCAGCCAGACCCGGCCCAGCGACCAGCAGCGGCGCTTCTTCATGGACCTGCAGCGTCGCATCGAGTCGGTGATCGAGGCGGACCCGGAGCTGCGTGAACTGCGCCAGCAGATGCGCTTCGATCTCACCCCGGAGGGGCTGCGTATCCAGCTGCTGGACACCGATCAGCGGCCGATGTTCGATATCGGCAGCGACCGTGTCGCCCCCTACATGCGTAACCTGCTGCGCACCATTGCGCCGCTGCTCAATGAATTGCCCAACTACCTGAGCATCGGTGGGCACACCGACAGCCTGCCCTACGCCGGCGGTTATCGTGGCTACAGCAACTGGGAGCTATCCAGCGACCGGGCCAATGCCTCCCGGCGCGAGCTGGTGGTGGGTGGCCTGGATTCGAGCAAGCTGTTGCGGGTTTCCGGTTTTGCCGACCGGGTCCAGTTGCCGGATACGGACTCGCGGGATGCCGACAATCGCCGGATAGAGCTCTTGATCCTGTTGCCCGAGGTGGCGGAGTACATTCGCCGGCCCAGCATCCTCAACGGACCCGGTGTGCCCAGCCCCATGAGTTCGCGGCTGGAAGGCGAGGTGGATCTGGCACCAGTGGAACAATTTACGGAAAGCCTGCGTCGCTCGCTCAATCCGCAGTGAACGGGGCTTGGAACACATTCTGACACCAGGTGGTAATGCGCATGGATATCACGGATTTCTATGACACTTTCTTCGAAGAAGCCGAAGAGCTGCTGGCCGACATGGAACGCTACCTCCTGGAGCTTGACGTGGACGAGCCGGATACCGAAGAGCTCAATGCCATCTTCCGTGCCGCTCATTCGATCAAGGGGGGGGCGGGAACCTTCGGCTTCGATGCGTTGCAGAAGACCACCCATCTGTTCGAGAACCTGCTCGACCATACCCGCAAGGGAGAGCTCACCCTGCGCCGGGATATCGTCGATACCTTTCTGGAAACCAAGGACATGCTCAGCGATCAGCTAGACGCCTACCGAAATGGCGACGAGCCCGATCAGGAGGCCTTCGAGCGCATTTGCCAGACCCTGCAGAAGCTGGCACTCGAGGAGATCGGGCAGGACCTGGACGGGGGTGGCGGGGCGGCACCGGCCGTGAAGGCCGAGCCTCCTCCCAAGGCCGCGCCAGCCAGTGCACCGGAAGTGGAAACTGCCGACGGTGACGGGCAACGCATCGTGACGTTGCTCAATGTGAGCGAGAAGGACCGTCAACTGTTGGTCGAGGAACTGGGACAGCTGGGCGAGGTGATTTCCCACCAGGGCGACGAGCAGCGCTACGAGGTCGTGATCGACTCCAGTGACAGCGATGACGATATCGAAGCGGTGATGTGTTTCATCATCGATGCCGATCAGTTCCAGATCAGGCCTGCCGGCGCCGGCCAGCCCGAGGCCGAGGCCGAGTCGCGTCTTGCCGCTGGCGAGGGGCAGCGGGTCATCACGTTGTTGAACGTGGGAGAAAAGGATCGCCAACTGCTCGTTGAGGAGCTGGGGCAGCTGGGTGACGTGGTCTCCCAGCAGGGTGACGACGCGCGCTACGAGGTCGTGCTGGACTCCTCGATCGGCAACGAGGATATCGAGGCGGTGATGTGCTTCATCGTCGAAGCCGATCAGCTGCAGATCAGCACGGTTGGCGAAGCCAGCTCCCCTGCGGTGGATAAGGAAAAGGCAGAAGCGGCGCCGGTCCCGGAAGAAGCCGCCCCCAAGGCGGAAGCCGCGCCCAAGCCGGTCGCCAAGCGCCGGCGAAAGCCAGCAAGCCCAAGGCCAAGGGCCCCGAGACCTCTTCCATCCGCGTTTCCGTCGACAAGGTCGACCAGATCATCAACCTGGTGGGCGAGCTGATCATCACCCAGTCGATGCTCGATCAGACGGTCAGCGACATGGACGCGGTCGCCGACAGCGCCCTGCTTAATGGCATGAGCCTGCTGCAGCGCAATGCCAGGGATCTCCAGGAATCGGTGATGTCGATTCGCATGATTCCCATGGATTTCGTCTTCAGTCGCTTCCCGCGGGTTGTGCGCGAAACCGCCGGCAAACTGGGCAAGGACATCGAGCTGGTCACCGAGGGCGAGTCCACCGAGCTGGACAAGAGCCTGACCGAGCGGATCATCGACCCGCTGACGCACCTGGTCCGTAACAGCCTCGACCATGGTATCGAGATGCCGGAGGATCGCGTGGCCGCCGGCAAGCCTCGTACCGGTCGCCTTACCCTGTCGGCCCAGCATCAGGGCGGGAACATTCTCATCGAGGTGATCGATGATGGCGCCGGATTGAACCGTGACCGGCTCCTGGCCAAGGCGCGGGAGAACGGGCTCCCCGTTTCCGACACCATGAGCGATGACGATGTCTGGCAGTTGATCTTCGCGCCGGGTTTCTCCACCGCAAAAGCGGTCACTGACGTCTCCGGCCGCGGCGTGGGCATGGACGTGGTCAAGCGCAACATCCAGGGCATGGGCGGCCATGTCGAGATCATGTCCAAGGCTGGGGAGGGAACACGGATTCGCATCGTGCTGCCGCTGACCTTGGCGATCCTTGACGGTATGTCCATCAAGGTGGGCCGCGAGATGTTCATCCTGCCGCTATCGGCGGTGCTCGAATCGCTGCAGCCGGCCAAGGAGGATCTCTACGCCATGGCAGGTGATGACGTCGTGCTCAAGGTGCGCGACGAATACCTGCCGGTGGTGGCCGTCCATGAAGCCCTGGATGTGCCCGATGCCAAGACCAAGCTGACCGAGACCATCGCGGTCATCGTCCAGGGCGAGGGGCGTCGCTACGCCCTGTTGGTCGATGACCTGGTGGGCCAGCAGCAGGTGGTGGTCAAGAATCTCGAAACCAATTACCGCAAGGTGCCAGGCGTTTCGGCGGCCACCATTCTGGGTGACGGCAGCGTGGCACTGATCCTGGACATCACCGGCTTGCATCGCCTGAGCCGTGCCAAGAAAGAGGTACGAGGTCAAGCGCGTACCTACCAATCTCTCGAAGCCTTAACCGACAAAGAGCTGGAGACTTCCTCATGAACCAGACGACCGAAGCGGCCATGACTGCGGCCGAAGCCCATAACCGTGAATTCCTGGTGTTCTCCCTGGGCGAGGAGGAGTACGCCGTCGATATCCTCAAGGTGCAGGAGATTCGTGGCTACGAGAATGTCACTCGCATCGCCAATGCGCCGGACTTCATCAAGGGTGTGACCAATCTGCGCGGTGTCATCGTGCCGATCGTCGACCTGCGCATCAAGTTCCATCTCGACAAGGTGGAGTACGGCGGCCAGACCGTGGTGATCGTGGTCAATGTCGAGGACCGTGTCGTGGGCATCGTGGTGGATGGCGTGTCCGAT
>NZ_AZQX01000015.1:0-6675 GCF_000568385.1 Halomonas sp. BC04 | reverse complement strand
CGGTCATCAGCAGGGCAAAGCTAAGGGCAATGGCTTTCTTCATGGTCGTTTCTCCTTGAAAACTTCCAGGACATCCATTCCTTTCCGTGAAGCAATGGCCTTTTACAGCGTAACAGCCCTTGCCAAACCCTGCATAATCTCCCCGCTTCAGCTTGCCTGACGCTGAATCGCCTCGCCGCCTTTCTCGATGTCCTCGCCGGCGCCACGCATGGTATTGCAACCCGTGAGCAATGACAGGGCAAAGAGTGAAACCAGTGACAGTGCAATTATCCGTTTCATTTTGCCTTCTCCATTGGGCAGGACTTCTGCCTCTTCAATCTAGCATTGTCGCCACCCCGGTGCGCGATTTAAGACTCATGGCTTTGCATCGGCTCGGTAGGCCATTCTCGATTCGACTGTGCCATGATGAGGGCAGCGCAAGACAACGCGGTAATAACGGCAAGGGTGGAGGGGGGAACAATGACATCCATTGAACTCGATGAACGGCTGGTCCAGGACAGTTACCCGGTAACCGAGCTGCCCCTGTGTCAGCTAAGGCTGATGGATGATGCCCGCTTCCCATGGCTGGTCCTGATTCCCCGCCGCAACGGCATAAGCGAGATATTCGAACTGAATGAGGCGGACCAGCAACAACTCTGGCGCGAAGCCACCCTGGTCGGCCAGATGCTGAAGACGCTGACCAAGGGGGACAAGCTCAACATTGCCAGCCTCGGTAACGTGGTGGCCCAGCTCCATGTCCATGTCGTCGTGAGGCGCAGAGAGGATGCCGCCTGGCCGGCACCCGTATGGGGCCATGGTGAGCCCGAACCCTATGACCTGGACGGCCTGGCCGGCATGAGAGACCACCTGCTGGCCCGGATCGAGGCACTCAAGCTGAGGGCGCCGGGCTCAGCCTCCACCACCGAAGGGGTTTGACCGGGCGGGTGACTCGGCGCCGGCGCTGCGTGAAGGCGGCTCCCCCAGCAGTGGCGCCGACGTGGGTTGGCTCACTCCGGTGACGGAAAGCGAAACGCCCAGCGCCATGATGGCCAGCCCTCCGCACAATGACGCCCAACCCAACATCCGGCCGGCGCGCTCCATGCTGCTCTGCTGGGCCAGGCGGCGCTCGGCCCACCCCCGTGCGACGACACTGGCCAGCGCCAGGCCGGATACGGTCAGTGCCGTGCCCAAGGACATGACCAGCACCGCCGCCACTCCGACCGGAAACTGTCCCAGCAGCGTCGCCGCCCCCAACAGCAGCACGCCACCACTGCAGGGGCGAATGCCGATGGCCACGACGGTAGCCAGGGCGGTACGCCAGTCGGCCGCCTGCTGCGGGTCCACATGGTGGTGCCCCCCGCAGCAGTGTTCATGACCATGATGTGGATCCGGCGCGTGGCCCGCTGCGACGGGAGACGAGGAGCGACGATGAGCGTGGGCCGCAGGCCGCCGCAGCTGACGAATGGCACGCAGACAAAGCCAGGCCCCCAGCAGCGCCACCATCAGGAAACTGGCCTGTTCGACCCAGACGACGCTACCCATGGCCTGGCGGGTGACCCAACCCAGGCCATGTACCAGCACCACGACCAGGCTGATGGCGACAATGCCCTGCAGCAGAGAGGCGGCGAAGGAGAGTGCCAGTGCACGGCGAACCGCCCCGCCCTGGGTGAGCAGGTAGGTGGTCAATACCGCCTTCCCATGACCGGGTCCTGCGGCATGGAAGACGCCGTAGCCGAAGCTGATGCCCAGCAGTGCCACCCAGGTGGCGGGAGTCGGGGTTCCGGAAAGTTCGGTGATCGCCATGGTGAGGGCACGGTGGAAATCCCGCTGCCAGGAGACCAGCTGAAAGCTCAACGACTGAAAGCTTCCCTGGGCGATCAGCAGGATCAGGACGGCCGCGAGCACCAGCCCCACCCCGAATAGCCATCCCTTGCCCTGCAGGCGCATTGCACTCAGTCGCATGTCACCTCCCCGGTCTCGGCAAAGTAGCGACCCAGCCCGGGTTCGGCTTCATCGGTGATATCCAGCATCGCGGCTTCCATCACCCGCTCGGGATCCGGGTCGGCCGGGACGATACGCGTCGAGCACCTCAGCTCGCCGGTGACCACCAGGGCATCGTCCAGGGGTGTGTTGCCCTCGGCCTCATGCACCACCTCCAGATAGTAGGTGGGATCGAACACCTTGTAGTACAGCGTCCGGTCGCTCAGGGGCTGTGGCGTCTCCAGCGGCAGCATGAAGATGAACTCGACGCGTCCGCCACGCTCCATCACGGTGTATTCGGTCACCTCTCCCAGGGCGAGTTTCTCGCCTCCCACCTGCAGTTCGGTGAAATAGTCATGGGGGGCCAGGTTTTGCCGTATTTCACCACCCAGTTGGTCCAAACCTGCCTCCAGGCCGCCCTCGCCCTCGGCCAGCCCCAGCTCCTCCAGGATGATCAGGCTATAGAACGGGTCCATGCGCCAGGACTGATGCAGCCCTTCGAGGCGGCCCTGATCGTCGAGGATCAGACGCACGCGCATATCGATCCAGCCATGGGGATGGGCGTAAGCCAGACCCGGGATCAGCAGCAGCACCGTCAAGCAGGCCAGCCAGAAGCGTGCAGGTTTTTGCAGTGAAGGATAGGGTAACAAAGTCATGATCGTTGGCTATCTCGGAAGCAGGTGAAACAGGAAGCGCGATACGGGGCGCTGGGGCATCTGGGCATCAGGGAGCCAGCCCGAGCCGGGTCTGCAGTGCCGCCAGCAGTCGGTCCAGCAGGTGAGGCGGCAACGGCCGCCCACCCCGTGTTGCCGTCATCGAGATGCGTGCCGCCTCGCCCTCTGGCGTGACCTCCGCCGTGACCCGATAGCCGGGCCAGCGGGCCAGGGCCGCTTCCACCCGGCCCAGCTCGGCATCCCCATGGCGTATCACGTAGCCCTCCTCCATCAACAGGTCGACGGTCTCTTGCAGCACGTCACCCGGCGTGGCCGCCAGGGAGAGCTCACGGGGCTCTGGCGCCGGCGCGGTGGCCGCGCAGCCTGCCAGCAAGAGCGCCAGCAGCAGGATGGCGAAACGGGACATCAGGTGCCTCCCCGAGGGACGGTCGTGGTCATGGCATTGTGCAGTGAAAGGCAGAAGTCGGTGTCGCTGGCGCTGCGTGTCTCGCGGATCTCGCCCTGCCAATCGATGATCTGGATATCCCGCGTGACTCGGACCCACTCTCCATCGGCCACCAGGGAGACCCGCTCCAGTCGCGTGGCATCCCGCGTGATGCTGCCTGACACGCCGCCGAAGCCGATCATCACCCCGGTGGAGAGTCCCCCACGCCCGCCGCCCACGCCATAGCCGCCGAATACGCCGACTCGGTCACGCTCGTAGAAGTCGCCGTAGCCGGGCACGGTACGGGTGCGTTCGGCATTGACCAGCCCCAAGGCCGTCTCGGTATGGCGAATCACGAAGCCCTCCTGCTCGAGTGCGGTCAAGGCCCGGCGCAGCCACTCCTCCGATGCCAGGCCACCGCCTTCCCAGCGGCACTCGGCTGCCGGGCGCGGCTCCGCCGAAGGCAGTGCCGTCGGTGTGGTCTGGCAGCCGGCCAACACCAGCAGGCAGGGCATCCACCACCATGAACGCATTGGGTTCTCTCCCGGTCGATTTGGGTCGCAGTCTACGCGGCACAGGACGCCATGCAATCACATGTCGACACGCCGATACCTGTCACGACGCCTCATCAGAGTCTCGCCATGGCGCAGGGTTCCCGCAAGGCCTGCAACGGGGCGGCAAAACAACGCACCCCTTGAAAAGCGCTCGGCTCGACGTCAGGTCATGTGGGAAGGCTATGGAGGCGATGATCGGAATTTGCTTATCCCTCAGCACCGAGGCTTTTATACTGGCTACGCAACCATGGCGATACGGATCGCACCAGAAACAGCGATTTGACCAATGGATCTGCTTTCTTCCACGGGAAGCAATCAGCACAAGGAGCACTGCGCATGAGCGACACCAATGCCATCGGCCTGCACGAGAGCAGCGCCAGCCAGCTTGCCGAAAAGCTCAACGCCCTGCTGGCCAACTATCAGATTTTCTACATGAATGTGCGCGGCTACCACTGGAACGTGAAGGGCCCTCAGTTCTTCGAGCTGCATACCAAGTTCGAGGAGTTCTACACCGACCTGTTGAACAAGGTGGATGAGGTGGCCGAGCGCATCCTTACCTTGGGGCACCAGCCAGTCCACGCCTACAGTGACTATGTGTCCATGGCGGTGATCGCCGAAGACAAGGACGTGCACGATGGCGAAGCCTGCGTACGGGGCGTGCTCAAGGGTTATCAGACGCTGATCGAGCTGCAGCGCGAGATTCTCGCCCTGGCCTCCGATGCCGACGACGAAGGCACCGCCGCCCAAGCCGGTGACTACATTCGCGAGCAGGAAAAGACCGTCTGGATGCTCAACGCCTACCTGGGCTGACTGCCCCAGGGCCTGCTACATCACCTGGGTTCACGATCGCGCCATCCCGACTACGGCACCGCCCCTTCGGGCGGTGCCGCTTTCCGTCGATATCAAGCCAACCGGCTCTCGGCGAGATCCTCGATCAAGCCCCGCAGCAGCGTCCAGAACTCCTCGACGGAGGCCAGCTCCACCCGCTCGTCGGGGGAGTGCGCCCCGCGGATCAGCGGGCCGAAGGAGATCATGTCCAGATGGGGATACTTGCCGGCCAGGATGCCGCACTCAAGCCCGGCATGAATCACCTGGACGGCCGGGTCGCTGCCCAGTTCCCGCTGATGCAGTCGACGGAAGCGTGACAGCAGAGGCTGTCGGGGTCGGGTGTCCAGCCAGGATACGCGTTCTCGACACGGGTGCGGGCACCGATCAGGTCGAACAGCCCGGCAAAGCGGTCGGCCATGTCCGCCGTGGCACTGTCGCGCAGCGAGCGAACCAGTGCGCAGAGATGGAAGCGCCCCGCCTCCAGACTGACCACACCCAGGTTGTTGGAGGTCTCCACCACCCCGGGCATGTCCTGGCTCATCCGTTCCACCCCACATGGCGCCACATGGAGTGCCGCCACCAGCATACGGCTGGCATGGGCGTTGAGCGCCAGGGGCGGAGGCGACATCAGTGGGTGCAGGGCCAGTGTCACCCCCTCGTCGATGCCTGCCAGCTCGCCACGAAGCACCTCTTGCAGTGTAGCGATCCGCTCTCGGGCGGCACCCTCCTCGTCGACCGGCAGCGCCAGCGTGGCAAAAGCCTCACGTGGTAGCGCATTGCGCAGGGTGCCGCCATGATAATCCACCAGGCGTGCATCGAAGGCCTCGAGCGCCCGCAGGGCCCGCACCAGCAGCCGATTGGCGTTGCCACGACCACGGTGAATATCGATCCCGGAATGGCCCCCCACCAGGCCAGTGAGGGAGAGTCGCAGCGCCACTTCATCGTCGGCAAGCTCGGCGGTCGGCAGCTGCGCCTCCACCACGATATCGGCGCCACCGGCACAGCCGATGAAGACCTCGCCACGATCCTCCGAATCGAGATTAAGCAGGACCTGGCCGTCTAGCCACCCTTCCGCCAGGTTAAGGGCCCCGCCCATGGAGGACTCCTCCTCCAGGGTGAAAAGCGCCTCGAGCGGGCCGTGCTGCAGACGCTCATCCTCGAGCACCGCCAGTGCCGCCGCCACACCCAGCCCGTTGTCCGCCCCCAGCGTGGTGTGGCAGGCATGCAGCCAGCCGCCGTCCACATAGGTCTCGATGGGGTCCCGCGTGAAGTCATGGGGGTGGTCAGCGTTGGCCTGGGCTACCATGTCCAGATGCCCCTGCAGGATGACGCCCGGCGCCGCTTCATTGCCCGGTGTGGCAGGCTTGCGAATGCGCAGGTTGCCGAAGGCATCGCGGTCATGGCCCAGGCCGCGGGCATCCGCCCAGGCCTCGAGAACGGCCACCAGTGCGGCCTCGTGACCGGAGGGTCGCGGCGTGTTGCACAAAGTGCGAAAGTGCCGCCACAGTGGCTGCGGCGAAATCTGCTCGAGATGTTCGTTCATCATGGAATCTTCATGTGGATAACCGAACTACCTTACCGGGACCGTGAGGCCGGGGAAAGCCCGCTCAGCGCCCCACGCCCCCATACACCGCTTCACTCAATCCGGTGCAACCTGACCCTCGATGAGCCGTGCCACGGCCCTGCGCAGCTGTTCCATGACGCCGCGCCGGCCCGCAACCTTCAGGGTAGTCGCCAACCAGCGCGTGTCACGGTTCTGGAAGGCCCAGGCCACCAGCCAGACAAGCGCAGGGTCGTTACACTCCTCGATCGCCGCCTGGCGCAGCAGGGCCTGCAGGGCCGGACGCGCCAGGGCCGGCTCGCGATAGCCGAAGGCTACATCGTCGATATCGCGCCGGTCGGCGGCATTCATGACGGGGCTCGGCCCTTCGGCCAGCAGCCTGAGTGCCACCGCCGGGTCCAGATGATTGAGCTCAAAAGCGAGGAGTGTCGGCAGCAGACGTTGAAAGCCTGTTGTCAGCTCGCCGACCAGGGCTTCTCCCCGTACGCTGGTCGGCATGACCACCATCAGTGCATGCTCGCCGGTGGCCGTCTCCCTGGACAGCCCCAGCCTGACGGCCCGAAAGCCCTGTGCCTGCCAGAAGGCCATCAGCCCGGGCTCGGCGCCGAAACTAGCACCCAGCAGGTCGACCCCGCCCCGGCGCGCCGCCGCCAGGGCCGACTCGATGAGCCATCG
>NZ_AZQX01000014.1:0-7540 GCF_000568385.1 Halomonas sp. BC04 | reverse complement strand
GTAGGTGCTCAGCGCCACAGTGCGGGCATGAAAGGTGAGATCTTGCGGTGTCGAGCAGAGTATTCGCTTGTGAGCTGATTTGCCCAAGGATCTGATATGCCAGGTATTTCTTGAGATCAACAGGGAGGCTTGCCAGGGTCTGCTCAAGGGCTTTGAGGTCTGCTTGTTTCATGGCGTGCTCCAGAGGCAAACTGGATATACAGTAGTTTATACAGTATTTTTAAAGCACGCCAACAACAGATACCAACATAGCCATAAAATGACAGCCATGCAAAGGGACTCAACATGATACTGGCAAACCTCATTCCGGCTCATCCCGAGCCGTCACCGCTTGCGCTTCCCTACCCCCTCGTCCTAGGTCGTGCAGGCTCTCAGGCTTTCCCAGTCCCGCGCAGGATTACGAAGGCCGTACCCTCGACCTCAACGAGCGCTTTGTGAAGCGCCCTTCCGCCACGTTCTTCCTCACGGTGACAGGCGACAGCATGGTCAAGCTGGGCATCAATGAGGGCGATATCCTAGTGGTCGATCGTTCAATCAATCCCCGTCCTGGTCACATCATCGTTGCCATGGTCGACGGCGAGATCACCGTTAAGCGCCTGGAACGCCGCGGCGAAAAGCACTTCCTCTGCTCTGGGAACCCGCGCTACGCACCGATCCCGCTGGAGAACCTGGAATGTCAGGTATGGGGCGTGGTGCGCTCGGTGATCCACGAGTACAACGTATGATTGGACTGGTGGACTGCAATAGCTTCTACGTCAGCTGCGAGCGCGTGTTCCAGCCGCGGCTGAATGGCCTGGCCGTAGGCGTGCTGTCCAACAACGACGGCTGTGTCATCGCTCTATCAACCGAGCTCAAGGCCCTGGGTATCAAGATGGGCACGCCAGCGTTCGAGATCCAACACCTGGTCCGCCAGAACCGCATCCACCTGCTCTCATCCAACTACGAGCTCTATGGCGACATGAGTCAACGAGTGCAGGAAGTGCTCGAGGAGTTCTCGGCAGGCGTCGAGCCCTATTCCATCGACGAGATGTTCGTGCGCTTCGACGGTTTCGAGCCAGGCCTGCTGCTCGATCACGCACGGCAGCTGCATCACAAGGTTCGCCAGTACACCGGCATTCCCGTCTGCGTCGGCGTAGCCCCCACCCGCACCCTGGCCAAGTTCGCCAACAGAGCAGCCAAGAATATCTCCGCCTACGGCGGCGTCTGCGTGCTACGGGCCGACACTGCGGAAACCCGGGCCTTGCTCCAGCGCTTCGAACTGGGCGACCTCTGGGGCGTCGGCCGGCGGCTAGCCGAGCGCCTCGCCCTGCTAGGCATCCGCACCGGCTGGGACCTCGCCCAAGCCGACCCCAAGCGGATCCGCCGGCAGTTCAACGTCACCCTTGAGCGCACCGCTCTGGAGCTGCGCGGCATCCCCTGCATCGAGATGAACGACTTCCACGAGCCCCGTCAGCGCATCATGACGAGCCGCTCGTTCGGCAAGCTCACCGGCAGCCTGGGCGAGATCCGCGAGCTATACGCCAACACGGCCAGCGCGGCGCCGAGAAACTGCGTAGCCAGGGAAGCCTGGCCCGGGCCGTGCTGGTGTTCCTCAAGACCAACCCCTTCAGAAACGACCTGCCCCAGTATTCGCCCAGTCTGATGGTGGAGCTGCCCCGCCCCACCGACGATAGCCGCGAGATTCTCCACGCTGCCAGCGAGGCCCTGCAGCGCATCTACCGCAAGGGCTACCAGTATCAGAAAGGGGGCGTGATGTTGATTGACCTCATCGACGCCGATCGACAGCAGCTCTCACTGCTGGATACAGCACAGACCGATGCCGACCGGCAGCGTAGTCAGAAGCTGATGGAAGTGATGGACGAACTCAATCAACGCATGGGGCGTGATACCGTGAAGCTAGGTATGCCTAGCCCGGGTGCTGCCTGGCATCTGCGATGTGCTAATCGCACTGCTCGCTGGACCACGCGCTGGGATGAGCTGCCGATACTACACACAGGGTAACCAAGGGGATAAGAGTGAGAGATCAGTTCAAGGGATGGTTGCTCGAGGTGCAGGAGGAAGCTTTGAAGGACAAGCGCGACAAAGCGCGCAGCACTGGAGACGAAAGCTTATGGAAAAAGCAGATATGGAAGAGTCCAGAGAAGAACAAAGCCATCAAAGACAGGTTTCGCGATGAGGGGGAAAAGCTGGGATATCGCTCACTTCCATCCTACAAGACAGGAGCTGGCGAATGGCTGTATGACTTCGTCTGGCGGAAGTTCGATGAAGAGGGTCACCTTGATGAAGTCGTGCTCGCCATGGAGATCGAAATGTCAGATCGCACACAGCGCGGCCTGATGCGAGATTTCGCCAAGCTCCTGCAGTCTGATGCCACCTATAAAATCATGGTATTTCAGCACAAGACAGAAGATGACGTGCAAACGGCCTTCGTGCACTTCAAGGCTAGGGCGCAGAAATATCGCGTGAAGTCATCATCGGAGTTCTTGCTATGTGGATGGAGCACAGCGATGAATCAGTTCCTGTTCACCGACTTTATCTGTGAAACCTCCGTCACTCCGGATTGATCAACTCGGCATTACCATCGTTGCCGGGCCTGTTCACGGCTCGGCTCACCGGCCAATGCTCGATAAGCCAGCGTCCAGGTGGCGCACCAGCTGGCGGATGGTCTCGCGGCCTGTCAGGTCAGGGTCGAGCCACGGCTCAAGGCTGGCATCGTCGAGGATCAGCGGCATACGGTCATGCACCTCGGCAGCGCTACCCCGCGCAGGCTCGGTCAGGATCGCACAGCCCAGGCTGCCATCCTCCCGCTCGGCGTAGATGCCGGCGAAAGCCAGTGGCCCGCGGTCGGTGCGGGTCAGGTAGTGGGGCTTTTTGCCGGTATCACTGGCCAACCACTCGAACCAACCATCGGCAGGTATTAGGCAGCGTTGCCGAGCGAAAGCGTGTTTGAAAAAGCCACTGGTGGCCACCGTCTCGACGCGGGCATTGATTGGCTGAGCCGCCTTGCCCTTAGCCCAGGCAGGCCGATAACCCCACCACAGATCGAGCTGCTCTGGCGGGGCATCGTGTGCAACCTGCCGGAAACCGGTGATCCAGGTGCCTGGCGGGATGTTGTAGCGAGGCGGTGGCCCTTCCTCGACCACCACCACACCCAGCCGACGGGCGAACTTGGGGTAGGCGTTGTAGAGAGCGAAACGGCCGCACATAGCACCACCTCATTATCCTTTGCTTCTTTCTTCAAAAGCTCTTCTGGAAAGATTCACAATCGTCATTGTAATTAAAGTGATCTGGACGAGGTTGTTAATCAAGCTAACAAAACTAAGTTTTAAGAATATCACACTCCCTTGACTTGCAAACGTAAGCAAAGAAAAGCCAAACGTCATAACCAACGAAATAATAGTAATAAAATATGTTAAAAAGAATGTGGAAAAATAATCTTTCTTTGCATACTTTTTTACTACCCTTGTATCGACAAAGGCAAAGAGGACAGTAATGATCGCTGCCATAAAGCCCAGCATAGTAAAGGCAAAGGTAGCAATAATTATCGAAACATTTTCCGATTGCAATGAAAAATTTAAAGGAGCACCAAGGCGCCCTTTAACTGCTACTTGGTACATCAGGTAAGTAATCGGACCAGGCAGAAGGCTTATTGAAAGATACAATCCGATCAAAATCCAGTTTTTCGAAGATTCCGTTGTCAAGGTATTCATTCAGCCTAGCCTTTAGTATTGGATTTTTCTTTGATTTCAGCGTAAGGGCTTCAGCAATTTTTTTATCATCTTTTTGTGTAATCATATCGCTACGGCTCCGGAGCCCACCAAATACATATCCTGCACTTGTGAACCCACTTCGGCCTGGGCACGCATCATAAATTTAACCAACCCATCATCCGAGATGTTTTTTACAATATTATGAGCAGCATTGGTTATTTCTTTTCTTGGCTTGGGCTTAATATGTATTTCCATGCTGCCTAAATCAATAGAATCTGTAACATCAAACCCTAGGGATTCAACGAACTCAACTAGCGCTGGATGAGACTTGTCGACCTCGATCACTGTCCTACCTATGTAGGGAAAAGTAAGTGCATCTGACTTAGTAGCGCTATGCATAATAGCATGCATGTAAAACTGCAAGTCAGAAATACCAATCTTGCTTAGAATTTCGTTGACATACCATCCGAAAGCTTCTGCTTTGGGTGCGAAAATCGTCGATCCAAACCCTATATGATCCTTATTAACGATAATGTATGAGGCAAATCCTATGTGATCATCCTGGCCTAAAATCGCTTGCATATCACCAACAGCAAAGGTATTAGAATTGATTCTTCTGATAATTTCAGAATTTCTTGTTATTATAAAGAAGTAGATATTATCCACATAATGAACTAGATAGATATTTTCGTCATTATAAATAAAACCATTTTTAAAAGATTTATCTTTCAGCTGTGAAAAAGAGCGAAGGAAAGAGCTTAGATCACAAAGCCCTCTTTTATCTTTCGTCACATGCTTAAAAGCATAAGCGTAATATGTTACCTTCATTTTATCCTCGATATCTATAAATAATATTGAAAAATCGTTCAGGCCTCTATCCCGGCATTTCACCAGTCTGCAACAGCCAGAGAAAATCAGACTCATCGAGCACCGACACTCCTTGCCCCTGCGCTTTGCGCAGCTTTGTCGGTCCCGCATTAGGGTCAGCGAAGATAAAGAAATAGGCTTGAGTAACTGTCTTTCGGACTTGAATTTTCGCTTCAGTTGCCGCTGCTTCCAACTGAGCGCGACGATCTTTGGCAAAGCCGGGGAAAAGAATTTCAAGGTTATCGTTGAGAGCCTTTGTTGCGGCAATGGCACGCTCAACCAAACGCTGGCGCATGGGTCTCGGCTTCAGATGATCTCCACCCGAATGGAACTGAATAACCCGGTCGCCCCGGAAGGTTCTGAATGCGTCATTGAAGGCAGAAAATCCCTTAAGCAGCCAGCCGTCATCCTTCCAGTTCACCAGCTCTCGCGTGGTGACATTCCCCTTTGCATCTTGATACTCAAAGCGCAGAGTCTCCATCCTAGCCCCCGTACGTAGATGGACCCATGTTGGGCCTCATTTGTTGTTATGCAGCTAGCCGCCTGACTGCATTTGCAGTTTTACAGTTACGAGATCCTGCCAATCCGTATCTCACACCCCAGGATCTCCACCTACCATCTGCTGCGGCGTGAATATCTCGGGCTGGTAGTGCTCGTTATCGCTGATCAGGTACAGCGCGCCACCGGCCAGGCGCTGTACGCGCTTGATGCGCCGCTCGCCGCTCACAGTCAGCAGAAACACCCCTTCCTGCCGGATATCTCGCGGCTAGCCAGGTCGACCAGCACCCAATCGCCATCGGCAAGGGTGCCTTCCATCGAATCGCCGCGCACCTTGATGCCGGCCACCTGCTCGGGCTGGCTTGTCAGGAGCGTGTAGTCCTGCAGCACTCTTTCTGACGGCGACGGGAAGGGTATCACCAGTGACCCGGTTGCCACGTCATATTCGTCAGAGATAGACGCCTCCAATTCAATCATCTGTTTGATTGCAATTGTCTCCCCCCGTAAATTCACAAAGCATCACAAAGGGAGCCTAACCCATGCACACCAAGGAAACCATTCGTAACCCGAGGGGGAATGATCACCACATAGGCCAAGTACCTGGTCATGTTCAAGGGCTCCCCCTTCACCAATGCGAACGATCAAGAATGTGAGTGTTGGATTGAGTTGTCCAACAGAAGCCTGAATCGTACAGAGGAAGCCAGCTGCTAGGTGTGGGTCAAAGTGTGGGTCAAAAACATTGAGACAAAGAAAAAGCCGCTGTAATCAGCGGCTTATCTATATTCAGTGGCGGAGGGGGAGGGATTCGAACCCTCGAAGCCTTGCGACTTACACACTTTCCAGGCGTGCTCCTTCGACCACTCGGACACCCCTCCACATTGTGGTCCTCACGCCCAGCGGCTGTGCCTTGTACGTCAGAACGGCGCAAATACTAACGGCTTAAGTGCTCGTTTGCAAGCCGGTTTTTCGGTTCAGCCGGTGGGCAGCACGGCGTAATCGCCGCGTGCTTCCAGGCATAGGGTGTCGTTGCACCAGAGCTGCTGCACCAGGGCGATGCGCCCTCGCCCACGGCTCTGCAACTGTTCCGACAGGCTGTCAGGACCTTTCGGCGACTCGGGGGCGCAGGTCATGCGATAGTCGCCGGTCACCGGTGCCAGGAAGCGCTGGGTGGCCTCGGCCACGACCACGTCCCGGGCTAGCCCGCGCTCGCGCAGCCAGAGGGTGGTCCAGCACCAGCCAGCAGTGTGCTCTGGGCGGTCAGGGCGCCCCCGAAGCCGGTGCCCTTGTCGTTGAGATTGGGAGTGAGCGAGAGCTGCCACACCAATTGCTCACCTTCCCCTTTCCCCTCCCAGCGCATCTCGCGAATGCCCAGATGCTCGACCATGGGGATCGCCTCGGCGAGCCAGGCCAGAAAGCCCGCCGGATCGTCCCGCTGGCCGGCTTCGGGCAGCGGCAGTCGCGGGTGGGGGATGCCGATCTCGCGCATGCTTATTCTCTTCCTAGGTCCAACGCTCGACGAAGTCGCTGAGACGGTGCTCGGGAAGGGGCCTGTGGCGCCCTGCCAGTTGGCCCAGGTAGATGAAGGCGATCAGCTCATCCTCTTCATCCAGGCCGAGTCCCTTGCGCACGGTGGGGTCGAAGGCGTACTTGCCACTGCGCCACATGGCGCCCAGTCCCAGGGCGTGGGCCGCCAGCAGGATGGCGTGGCCGGCACAGCCGGCCGAGAGCACCTGCTCGATCTTCGGCACCTTGGGGATGTCCGGTGTCACCTTCGCGACCACGGCAATGATCATGGGGGCCCGGCGTGGCTTCTTGCGTACGGCATCCAGGGCCGCATCGCCGACCTCCGGGTCCTCGCGGAACTCGGCCTCGGCGAACAGCTCACCCAGGCGGTCCAGGCCCTCACCCGAAAACTCGATGAAGCGCCAGGGGCGCAGCTCCTTGTGATCGGGTGCCCGCAGTGCGGCCCGATAGATTGCTTCGAGCTGCTCGGGCCCAGGCGGTGGCCCCATCAGCTTGCCCATGGAGCTGCGTTCATGCAGCAGGGTCATCGCGTCCATGATCCTCTCCTCATCGGTGGCGCATTGGCCCCGTCGGTTGCCGGTTCGAGTCTAGACTTTGTCCGAAAAGTGCCTGCGCTTGGCCATACGGCGTTAAAAATCAGCTCAAAGTACTCATTTACACCCCCGTAAACTCCGTCTTTTCGCTGATTTTTTCCTTGTCTGACCTTCGCTCGCCGACTTTTCAGACGAAGCCTGGAGCACTTTACCCAAGCCGCTATTGTCGTGCCAGGCGCTATTGTCTTGCCAAGCGAAGGGGCTCGGGCGGCCTCTCGCCGGGGGTGGCGCGCCAGGGCGAAATATCGAGCCCGCCGCGGCGTACATAGCGCGCCAGCACCAGCAGCCGTTCGGGGCGCGCCCGGGACATCAGGTCGGTGAAGATGTGCTCGACACAGTGTTCATGGA